>DATJDF010000089.1:0-21819 GCA_035497555.1 Arachidicoccus sp.
CAGCAGGGTCGCTGCTCCGTATACCGCGAGTAAATTATAAGCATTGAAGGTGCCGATGAGGCCAAAGCCTACTTCTTTGTTGTTCACAAGCATAATCAAACCTGTCAGACTGTTTTCAAGAATTTTCCCCTTGAATTCAGCCATGGTTTTAAGACTATAATAGTGTTTGGCGGCTTTTGTATTCTGCAACATGACAGTTCCGTGCTTATCATCCAGATTGGACAAGGCAAATGCACCGGAAGGGAGCATGTCAAAAAATGTCTTTTTCGCTTTTATATAATTGTCAAATGTCTTATGGTAATCAAGATGATCATGCGTGATATTGCTGAAGATGGCGCCCCTGAATAGCAGGCCGGCAATCCGGCGCTGATCGATTGCATGGCTACTGCACTCCATGAAAACGTGACTACAGCCAATTTCCACCATCTGCGCAAGCAGCGCATTGAGTGAAATAGCATCAGGGGTTGTATGTGTGGCCGGTATCACCTCCAGGTTGATTTTGTTCTGGACCGTACTGATAAGACCGACCGAATATCCTAGTGCCCCAAAGAGGTTAAAGAGTAAAGTGGCTATAGTGGTTTTCCCATTGGTGCCTGTTACACCGACAAGTTTAATCTTTTCAGAGGGAGCGTCATAGAAATTATGCGCCATAATACCCACCGCTTCGTGCGCATTTTTAACCTGAATGTAAGTAATGTCCTGTCTCAGATTTTCTGGCAGCACTTCACAGACAATCGCAATAGCACCTAGATCGATCGCGTTATCAATAAACCGGTGACCATCCATCTGCACACCGGCAATAGCAATAAAAACAGTATTACCAGTCACTTTTCTGGAGTCGATCTGCAAGGCTTCTACTTGCCTGTCAACGACACCCTGAATATGGACCAGTGCGACTTTATGTAATATGTCTTGTAAATTCTTCAATGTTATCTAAACTTTTTACGTTTTTTGAGAACTTTTATTTTTTTGATAAATGCTCCATTATTTTCCTGCTCCAAGACCAATATTTATGACCTGGCCCCGCTCAATGGGTGCACCAGCTGCCAGCGATTGTTTTGCCACGCGGCCAAATCCGTCTACATTAACCTTTAAACCAAGCCCTTCACATAAATACAGTGCATCCTTCAGGCCGAGGCCATCAAGGTCTGGCATTTTATTGCCTTTTATTCCCTCTTTAAATCCCTCTTTCACGGTACCCAGCGGTTCAATGTAATTGACCTGCTGGCTATTATTATAAAAGCGGCTCCAAATAGGATCATCCTTTGAGGTGCGCTCAAATTTCCAGCCCATGGCACTGGCTACCGTTGTTAGCGAGGTCGTATTGCCGGCATAACTGTAGGTGGCGTTTCCTTTTTTGAGGCTGTCTAAGCCGGCGTAATGATTGGGGTTATTGCGCCGTACAAATAAGGTATAAAGCCGTTCAGCGATTTCCTTGAACACCGGACCGGCCACGGCGGCACCGTAATAGCGAGCCGCATGCGGTTTATTAACAATCTCCACGACACAGGTATACTGTGGATTATCCGCCGGGAAATAGCCAGCGAAGGCAGATTGATAAATTTTAGAACTGTAGCCGTTCTTGCCATCAGCTACTAATGCGGTACCGGTTTTGCCACAAAGCTCAAATGGTAGTCCTTTAAGTAATGTATACCCCGTACCGTGTTTTTCATTACATACACCATATAAACAGGCTTGTAATTGCTTAACTACCGCAGAATCTGCCACCGTTCTTAATGGTGTCGGCTCAATTTGTTTAGTGATATTACCTTCGTTGGCAAAGGCCGATACTAAATAAGGTTTCATCATGACACCGTTATTGGCAATTGCATTATATAACATGGCGATTCCCAATGGGGAGATCAATGTATTATATCCAAAAGCCATCCAGGGCAGGGTGGTGGCACTCCACAATTTACTTTGTGGGGTATAAATGAAAGGATGTCTTTCGCCCTCGATGTCCACGCCGGTCACCTTACCCAAACCAATTTTATTAAGATGGTTGATGAACTGCATCGGGTTATCCTTATAGGCATTATAGACCAGTTCAGCCATACCGACATTCGAACTGACTTCAAACGCTTCTTTAACATTGGCTACATTGCCATGATTTTCTGCGTCATTGACCGTTCGGCCGTTGATGGTCCAATGCCCTCCACGAAGATCGATAGGGGCATTAAGGGACGTTTTCTTGTCCTCCAGTAAAGCCAGCATTGTTGCCAATTTAAAAATGGATCCAGGCTCAGTTGGGGTCACGGCATAGTTGAAATTTTCCCAATAATTGCCGCTGGCAGTTCTGCCCAGGTTGGCGATTGCCCTTATTTTCCCGGTTTTTACTTCGATCACAATGGCGCAACCATGAACGGCTTCATTGCTTACCATCATTTTCATCAGAGCATTTTCTGTGATTTCCTGGATATGCGTGTCAATGGTCGTAATTATATCTTTACCATTGACCGGATCAATATCCGCAGATTCATCTACCGGAACTGCGACTCCACCGGCAATAAAACGTACCAGACGTTTTCCCGGTGAGCCTTTTAGCACGGAATCATAAGTGGCTTCCAATCCTACTTTTTGAGAATTTCTCCGATTCATCCCGATCGTTCTGTAGGCGAGGATCTGGTAAGGATTTAACCTGATGTTTTTCGTTTCTGCAATAAATCCACTTTTATTGCGGCCTTCACGAACCAGAGGTAATTCCTGTAACTGCTGATATGTACGATAAGAAATGCCTTTTTTCAGTGAAAAATAGCGGCTACCTCTTTTGTAACCGTCTTTTAATAGTTGTTTATAGACGTCGGCAGTTCTGTCTTTAAACAGTCTTGCCAGACCGTAGCTCAGAGAATCCAGGTTTTCTGAGAACCTTTTCCCGTTTTTCTCCCGCAGTCCGTCTGCTTCAAAATCGATATAGATATCAAATTGCGGTATGCTGGTACTCAGCATCTGTCCGTTTTCACTATAAATTGTTCCCCGATCTGCAGGGGTTTCCTGGATTTTCTGGTGCAGACTGTCACTCATGCTTTCCCAATAATCTCCCTGCACCTGTTGAATATAGAAAGCCTTCCCTACAATAACAATGCAAACAAGTACCACCAGCAGGAAGCAGAGGTACACACGCCATAGTATGTCGCGTTTTATTTCCATATTACTGGTCGGTTATAGGTTTACGGGTTTCTAATTTAATGTGGACCGGCGGTGTTTCGCTGATCTTTAATCCTTCTTCTTCCACCGCTTTAACCAGCTCGGTTTCCCGGGTCTGGTACATCAATTCACTTTTTAATGTCTTGTATTCAAACTGGAGATCTTTTATTTCCTGAGAAGTCCTGCTAATATCCCGGATGGTTTTATCGGCCCAATGACCATTAGCAATATATAAGACAGTCAGCATAGCCAGAAACAGGAAAAAGCCTATGTTTTTCGTAATCCAATCATAACGGACTACTTTTTTAAAGGATGTCCTAAACTTGCTTCTCTCCTCATGCTGATCACTCATCTTTTGCTTAGGTTTAATAATTTTAATTTTCGTTTTTCTCTGCTATCCTTAACTTGGCACTTCTGCTGCGTTTATTTTCTTTTAGTTCCTTTTCTCCTGGCACAACCGGTTTGCGGGTGATAACGGTTAATGGACTTTTAAAAGTGGTGTTTAAAAACGGGTTTTCCTCCTCCACCGTAAATGTGCCTTTTCTGAGGAAGTTTTTTACCAACCTGTCTTCTAATGAATGAAAGGTGATAACAGCGACCCGTCCCTTTGGCTTTAATACTTTAGGTACCTGTTCCAGCATTTCCTCAAGGGCGCCGAGTTCATTATTCACCTGGATCCTTAGTGCCTGAAAAACCTGGGCAAAATACTTGTTCGGATTCCCTTTTACGACCGGTGAGATAAGTTCCTTAAAGCTATTTACAGTGGTTAGGGTTGCAGGTGTTCTGTGATCGGTAATATGCTTTGCAAGTGTCTTTGAGTTAGACACCTCACCATACCTGCTGAACATCTGTACCATTTCCTGCTGACTGAAGCTTTCCAGAACATGAGCGGCAGTAAGGCCTGTCCGCCTGTCCATCCGCATATCAAGGGGTCCTTCAAACCGGATAGAAAAACCTCTTTCTCCAATATCAAATTGATGACTACTAACCCCTAAGTCGGCTAAAATGCCATCTACCTGAGGGTAATCATGCAGCCGCAGAAATCTTTGTAAATGCCGGAAATTCTGCGGTACAAAAATGAGGCGTTTATCATCCGGCAGATTGGCCTTTGCATCCTCGTCCTGGTCAAAGGCAATCAGTCGACCTTTGCTACTAAGCCTTTCCAATATGCCTTTGCTATGTCCGCCCCCGCCAAACGTGCAGTCTACATAGATCCCATCTGGCTGGATGTTTAAGGCGTCCAGGGACTCCTGGTAAAGGACAGGAAGGTGATAATCGTAGGGCTTTTGCTGATTAGTCATTTTTCTCCTGGGGTTTTACCATAACCTCCCTGGCCAATTCGCTGAAACCGTCGGCCGAAAACTCCTCAAAGATCTTTTTATAAGTATCCGCATCCCAAATTTCGATTTTGTCCACTGCTGCCACAAGAATGACATTTTTGGTCAATCCCGCGAAATCCCGAAGTGTAGGAGGTAGCAATAGTCTTCCCGCGCTATCTGCTTCCACTTCTGATGCGCCGCCTAAAAATTGTCTTCTAAATGCTCTTACTTTTGGGTCGAAATCATTCAGAGTACTAATTTTGGCAAATAGAGGTTCCCAGCTTTGGGGTGGGTAAAGGGTGAGGCATTTTTCGAATCCGCGGTTAACGACGAAACGCAACGATTCCTCCGGCAATTGTTTTTTAAAGCCGGCGGGCAAAAGGAAACGTCCTTTTGCATCGAGTGTAACTTCGTATTCGCCTAAAAAATGCACCATTTTCTTGTGTGTTGTTGGAATTCGGATCTTTCTACCACAAAATAACACTTTTTCCCACTTTTAACCCAATAAATAGTGAATCTATTTTTTCCACAGGGTAAATGAGCCGCAAAGCCGCACTGACATGTTATTGCAGCCGATGCTGACTTCCATTCATGTGCATAGACTGTGCATAACAATAAAAAGTTTGTGGATAACCTGTTAACTGGAGGTGGATAACCGTGGAGGCCAAAGCGGGTATTTCCCCTGAAACTTAGTGCAGTTGGAGCTTCTGTCGAAATTCACTGGAATTAAGTAGTTCTGATGTTTTGAAATGTGCATAAATGAAAAAACACCCGGGAATAGGAAATTCCCAAATTCGAAAAGATTTTTCGAAGTTGCGACTTACTTTTGCGCGTTGTGAAAATCTTTTTCCGAATACATGTTTTAACATTTTGTTTAGATAATGAAGCCCATTTATTATACACGCGCACACAGGATTATACACTGGCTGATTGCCGGTGTCTTTCTTTTTATCCTTTTGACCGTTTTACTTCGCCAACATTGGATGAATAAAGATCATATTGCCTCCATTATGCAGGCGCAATTAAAGGCGAGAGGTGTCCAGCTCTCCGATGCAGATGCTGTTAAAATCGGAAAATCGGTCAGAGCGCCCATGTGGCAATGGCATGTAGTGGCTGGTTATATCCTGTTGGGTCTTTATATCATCCGCATGTGGATCATGCGGATCCAGGGTTCCACTTTTAAAAGCCCTTTTGCCAAAAATTTGCCTTCAAAAGAAAGGATCAAGTCCAGTATTTACCTGCTTTTTTATATTTGTTTTGGGATTTCATTAGTCACAGGAATTATTTTGGTCTGGGGTAGCAGAGATTTGCATACACTTCATAAATTGATGCATGACATCCATGTAAAAGCAATGTACTACGCAATTACATTTGTGATCGTCCATTTGGTGGGCTTAGTGCTGGGTGAATTGGGTGGTGACCGTGGCATTATTTCCAGAATGGTCGGTGGTAAATAGCACATGGGTTGGAATAAGGCGGGTTGCAATTGATGATTACGCATAAAAAAAGCAGGGGACGATCTGTAAACCTTTCCGCTGCTGTTCCATGCTTTTTGTTATCTTTTAAGTTTGACAAGTGTCCTCAAAAGTTAATCATAATACTGGCCGACACATTTCTTAAAGGCTGTAATTGCAAACGATTATTCCAGAATTTTTCATTGCCTATATTATTTACTTTCAGTGTCAGCCGGTAGGCGGAACGCTCATAAAAAAGGCTCGCATCTGTAATCAGATAAGCAGGAACAATAAATCCGGTTAATTTTTTAAGGTTTTCTAATTTTGTACCATAGACGCCCCCGAAGCCAATACCTAGTCCATCTGCCCAACCACTATGGATTTTATAGCTGGCCCATAGATTCGCCGTGTTTTTGGGCCCTGCTCCATCGGGACGTGTGCCTTTCAGCCCATCATCCGCCTTTAGATAGATACTTTGATTATAGCTATAGCAAGCAAATACATCCAGGCCGGAAAGGGGATTTGCGGTGATTTCTGCCTCGAATCCTTTACTTTCCTGCGTACCGTCCTGAACGGAATACCCGTCGTGGTTGGTATCCGTTCTCAGGGTATTTTGAACTTTAATGTAATAATAGCTTATGGTCCCCATCAAAAGACCATGTAGTAAATTTAGTTTGGTCCCGCCTTCGAGTTGCCGACCGTTTTCTGGTTTGAAGGCGTTTCCATCGAAATCACTGCCACCCACATTATTAAACCCGTCCTGATAGTTGACAAATAGTGAAATTTTATTTAGCCAGGGTTGGTAAACAATCCCGAATTTTGGAGAAAGAGAAGTTTGGTTATAGTCTCCCTTTCTTTCACCAGTAAGATCGTTTTTAGTACCTCCGGTCACAAATCGGTCTATCCTTAGACTGGCCATTATGTTGAAGTTCTCTGTCAAATTGAGCACATTGCTGACATAGGAACTGTAGGACTTTTGTGCTGAGGCTGTTTTTTTATAGCCAGCTCCTGCCAGTTTGCTATCAATTACCGACCGGTTAAAATTGTAATAGTTTTTGTCAGGATGAATGAAATTCGCAGTATCTACATTAAGTGTCGTGGTATTGGCCTTATTAGCATAATCAAGAAAGTTGAGGCCAAATACGATCCTGTTGCGCATGGCGCCAATATAAAAGTCCCCTATGAAATTTTGCTGCAGCTGGAAAGTGCTAAAGTTCTGCGGACCCGCATTAACTTGCCGGGCCAGGGTGGAATCGGTGAGTGCATTGAGGGACAGCATCGAACCTGACAAATCATTGGTCGTACGGGCCGTACTGGTCTGTGATAACCAGTTTTTGCTGACCTGTGTTTTTATCTGGGCGCTGACATTCAGTTGTGTTGCCGTAAAAAAGACATCGTCGTTGGTAAAGGAAAGGTTGTAATTCACGGGCAGCTCCTCCGCCTGTTTGAATTTTGTTTTACTGTATGGGGTTAACCAATAAGGGCTGGTTGCGTCCCTGTGCATAAAGGCTGCATCCACATTTACAGAAACTTTACTACTGACTTGCAGGTAAAGGCTGGGTGCCAAAAATGTACTTTTTAAAAAGCCGGCATCCTGCATCGATTTATTATCGTTGCGTGCGCCATTCATCCTGAATAATAAAGTGTGATCTTTATTGACGGGCGCATTCACATCAAAAGTCAGTCTATTAAGTCCATAGCTACCTGTAGTATAGACGGCCTGGCCGCCCGTGCCATCAAAGGGCCTTTTGGTAACTATATTGACGACACCGCCAAAAGAGGTTGTGTTGCCGTCTGCACCTGCTCCAAAAAGCGTACTGGAGGGGCCCTTAAGTACTTCAATCAGTTCAATATTTGCCGGGTCAATGTCGGTCATGGTAAAACCCGAAATGCCGTTCACAATCTGACTGCGAACCTTAAAACCACGTGAACTCATGGTGATACGCCCATTGTTGGCTGCTGACGGAACCCCGGAACCAGAAATGTTTTTGAATGCATCCTGGTAACTGGTTAGATTTTGTTCCACCAGGAGCTCATGGCCGATTGAAGTAAAAACCTGCGGGTTTTCTATATCGGAAAGTGGCAGCCGGGAAACATATAATGAATTTTTAGTGCCATATTTATTCCTTCTGCCCATAACCGTTACTTCACTTAAACTATGCGCATCCTCTTTCAACAGGATATTTGGAAGATGTAAGGTATCACCTGCCCGAATATCAATAGAACTGGTTATAATTTGTGCCCCGGTATAGGAGGTCAACAATTTGTAAGGACCTGCCGGTGCCTTTAAAAGAAAACGACCCATACTGTCTGTAATCCGTTGGATCTGGGTTTGCGCCAGTGAAATCGTGACGCCAGGAACCGGAAAGCCGTCACTGGCATAAACTTTACCCTGAACGATACCGATTTGTGCATTTAGTTGTACTATATAAGCAGTTAGTATTAACAAAAAGAGCTTTTTCATTGATCTTTTATTTGGTTGATATTAAAACATGATGAAATGATCATTATCCAGAAAGCAATCACGCTGCTCCGAATCTTTTATCTGCTAATTGCCTGTTGTGGTAGATCGAAGTTGAAAGACAGTGTCCTGTTGTTCTATAAAATAAATAGGCATTGACCAGACTCCAGCACTCGGATCTCCAGAATGGGATTAAAGAATTACGAACTGTTTAATGACCCCGCAAAGTAAGCGCACGCCCGGGAAAGCGGTTGTCGGTATTGGGAATTTCCATTTACGAAATTGGAAAATATTTGTAATTTGAAACGAATCTTTAATGGGTTTTTTGTCTCCTTATAAAAAAATATCTTTGAATTTGTCTTCTTTTTACAAATTATAAAAACCAGATTTGAAACTAAATTAGAATCGCTATGGGTAAATTTTTAATGTTATTCGTCTTTTTGATGGGCGGGCTCATGGATCAGTCATCTGCACAGAAAATCATTACCGGAACCTATAATTTGCGTTATGACAACCCGGGAGATTCCATTAATGCCTGGGAGGGTCGCAGGGATAAAGTGGCTACCCTGATTAAGTTTTATGATTTTGATTGTTTTGGCACCCAGGAAGGATTGCACCACCAGCTGGAACAATTGCATAGCGCCCTGTCAGAATATGACTATGTCGGCGTCGGCCGCAGTGACGGCAAGACTTCAGGAGAATATGCAGCTATTTTTTATAAAAAAGCTAAATTCAAGCCCATTAAAAGTGGCACCTTCTGGCTCTCAGGTACTGATTTACATCATCCCAATAAGGGATGGGATGCGGCTTTACCAAGAATCTGTACTTGGGTGGCGCTAAAAGATAAAAAGACTGGAAAAGTATTTTACCATTTTAATACGCATTTTGACCACAGGGGAATTGTTGCACGCGCTGAGAGTGCAAAGTTGATTTTAAAAATGATCCAGGAAATTGCAAAGACAAATCCTGTTATACTGACTGGGGATTTTAATGTGGATCAAAACAGCGACAGTTATAAGTTGATTCATCAATCCCCCAAATTAGAAGATGCTTTTGAAGTGGCGCCAATCAAAATGGCTTTTAACGGCACTTTTAATGCTTTCAATCCAAATGGCTTTACAAAGAGCCGGATTGATCATGTATTTATTAGCAAAAATTTTAAGGCCCTCCGATATGGTGTTTTGACAGCAAGCTACAGAAAAGCACTCCCTGAAATAGCCGAGAAAGCCGATTCCAGAAACTTTCCCGGGCAAGTGCATCTCTACCAGTCAAAGGCTTTGCTACCCTCGGATCATTTTCCTGTGCTCGTTCAACTTGAATTTAAGGACAAAAAATCAAGGGGTCGGCATTAATCGGCCGTATAAATCCGTAAATTTAGGCAGACATACAACGAATCAATTAGAATTTTCCTATGAAAAGCAATCAAACCATAGTACGTTTAGCAGTGGTCTTCGTGTTTTTAATGACGGCCGTTTTAGATCTGATGGCCCAGCGACCCGCAGCATATAGTAAAGCATTGCCGGACTGGGCTATAGGGCCTTTTATCCGGCCGCAGCCCCCTGTGCCGGTATTGCAACCAGACTCGGTGTCTAAATTTAAGGACCCTATGAGCGGTAAGCTGGTGTCGTGGGAGGCAGGGGCTGCTTTTAACCCTGCTGCAATCGTAAAGGATGGTAAAATTGTCGTTTTGTACAGGGCAGAGGATCTTTTGGGGGATCTTAAAATTGGTGGGCATACTTCAAGGATTGGTTATAGCGAAAGTACAGACGGCGTGAATTTCAAGCGCCGTCCGCAGCCGGTATTGTTCCCTACAGTGGATAATGAGCGTGCAGCTGATTGGCCAGGTGGTTGTGAGGACCCAAGAGTCGCGCAGACAAAGGACGGTCAGTACGTTTTGTTTTATACGCAGTGGAACCATAAAGTGCCTACGCTGGGAGTGGCCACTTCGAAGGATCTGGTGCATTGGAAAAAACACGGTTCCGCTTTTAAAGAGGCTTATAAAGGGAAATTTGCGAAAATTGCCAGTAAATCAGCGTCAATTGTTACCCAATTAATAGATGGTAAGCAGGAAATTGTCAAAGTAGGTGGCCGCTATCTTTTGTACTGGGGCGAACATTTTGTCAATCTGGCGACTTCGGATAATTTAATTGAGTGGACACCGATGGTAGACGCGAAAGGTGACCTGATACGATTAATCGCACCAAGAAAGGGCCATTTTGATAGTGGCCTCACGGAATGTGGGCCACCGGCCATTTTGACCAGTAAGGGCATTTTGTTGTTATATAATGGGAAAAATGTCAAGGGCACTGGTGGTGATACGGATTATCCAGGCGGCAGTTACTGCGGCGGCCAGGTTTTATTTGATAAAGACGAGCCGACTAAAGTCATAGGCCGGTTGGATAAACCTTTTTTTGTTCCAGAGGAGCCATTTGAGAAAACAGGTCAGTATGTGGACGGAACCGTATTTATGGAAGGTATGGCCTACTACCACCAAAAGTGGTATTTATATTACGGGTGTGCTGATTCCAGAGTAGGTGTTGCCGTATTTGATCCGAGCCATTCACTTTAGTTTCAGTGATTGTTGGAGCACAACGTAGCACAGTGGATAAATTATTGGGGCAATGTTTTTACGATTGATATCAATTGTAAAAACACTGCCCCAATAATTACAGATGGGATAGCCACTATTATTATTTTGCCACTCCCCAGGATTTATTGGGACGGTCGCCCATAACTAAGGTTAAAGTGCCGCCACTGATAATATCTTTATGCCGAATAAAAGGGGTGTTCAGGGGTTTGCCGTTTAAGCTGGCAGACTGAATATACTTATTAAGCTTGGATGCATGTGGTGCTAATACGGTAAATGATTTACCGTTTTCTAACCGGATACTGGCTTTGGTAAACAGCGGACTGCCGATGGTATAGACGGGTGTTCCCGGGACGATGGGGTAGAAGCCCAATGAGGAGAAAACCACAAAAGCAGACATCCCGCCGCCATCTTCATCACCCGGGATGCCAAAGATATCGTTATGAAACCAGGTGCTCAGGAGTATCCGGATTCTTTCCTGTGTCTTCCAGGGAGCGCTCGTGTAGTTATAAAGGTAAGGTATAAAAAAACTGGGTTCATTGCCCATAGAAAACTGCCCGACAAGCCCGGTGGCATCAGTAAATTTCACCCAGAACAGCTTCTTTTCCCGGCCGAGATCTTCCCTGAAAAGTTGATCCAGTCGGTTTTCAAAAGCAGACTTTCCGCCCATAAGGTGGATAAGGTCCGGGATATCTTGCTGTACCTGCCACATATAAGTCCAACCGTTATTTTCATCGTAATAATCTCTGCCGCCAGGACCGCCGTCAAATTTTGGATCGATATCGATCCAATTACCTTTTTCGTCCTTGGGCAGGAAAAAGCCTTTATCCTTATTCCATAAATTGCGGTAGTTCTGACTCCGCTGGTTAAAATGCAGCTGATCTTGCTTTTTTCCCAGGTCTCCTGCCAGTTGGCTGACTGCCCAGTCGTCATAGCTGGTACCTAAAGTCACTGCCACAGCCTGACGTCTTTCAAAAGAATGCACATGTGGATCCGTTTCTTTTTCACCTGGATGGAGTGCCGGAAAATAACCGTGGGCATAATAAAAGCTGTCCAAGGCGGTGGCGGGGCCATTTTTCCAGGGTAATATAGTCGCACTGGCAGAATTTTTACGCATGCCTTCATAGGCAGACTCAATGTCAAAATTGTGCAGGCCTTTGCGCCAGGCGTCCAGCATCATAACAGAGGAATGGAATCCGTTCATGCAGGCATGGTCACCATATAATACCGGGAAGGTCGGCATCCACCCACTTTGCTGGTACATCCGCACATAGGACGCCAGCATGTCTTCTTCAATAGTGGGCTGCAGTATGGTGCGTAATGGATGCAGGGCCAGGTAGGTATCCCAGGCCCAGTCATCTACATAAAAAGGCCTTTTATCCAGGTGAACCTTATTATCATAGCCACTGTAGTATTTACCGTCTTCTGTAATATCAACCATTCGTTCATAGCAGCGGTAAAGTGCGGTGTAAAAACTTTCTTTTTGCTCTATTGTTCCTCCCTCCACCTGAATCTGGTTCATTACTTTCGCCCATGCCTCACGGCCTTGAGCGGCAAATGTTTCTAAGCTGGGTTGCCCTCCGAGTTCATCTTTGAAATTTTGCCGAGCCTGGTCCTGGCTGACATACCAAATTCCGTAGCGAAATACTATTTTATCATCTGGTTGGTCAAAATGGCAATAGATTTTTACGCCGTCACCGGTGAGTAATTTAGCGTCTGTTAGTTTTTTGCCATCCTCCGTAAAATATTGAGGCTGTTGATTAAATACGCCGTATAGATAGACCTTAACGGATTGTTTTCCTTCTTCTGCTTCGAAAATCTGTGTGCCCTCTAAACTATAATCGCTATTTAGTTGCCAGCTGTTGCTTTGGTTATTATAAGCACCAAAGAGTAGGTTCTTTACTTTATTCTTTGGGAATGTAAATTGGAAGATGCCTGTCTTTTTTCCTGGAACAAAATCCATTTCAATCCCCTTTTCCGTAAGAAAATTCTGGTAATGCCAGGGATTTCTGATTTCCAGATCCTGATCATAAGCCAATTTTTCATCCCAACTCCCCGCAGTAACTTTATTATCCGTATTGGGCAGTAGTGAAAAAACCTGACCTAGTCGGTGGGAAACAACCTGTAAAGGGAAGCTGCTGATCTGATCATCTAAGTAATCTTTCCTGGTGGGTGTCATCCGGATCATCTGGTAAGGCAGTTGAATCGTGGGACGAGTGGGTACGAGTAAGCGCCCAACACCACCAATTTCTGGTTTGAGGTAAATTAAATTGTCGTTGGATGACTGCCCGAAGACTGCGTTGGACGATGAAGTTGACAGGATAGCTAATAGCATAAGTGCCATCAATAGCCTGGGAAAAAACTGCTTTAGATTTGTAAGTATCATAATGGTTATTCTTGTGATTGTGCTTTTGAAACGCCCTAAAAATAAATGGGGAGCGCCTGCCCGTGAAATTATTAACTATTTATTGGATATTATCCATTTTGGCCAGTTATAAGTCTGTAAAGTTCAAGGTCGGGTATTTGGACCCTAAAAATGACCGGACCTTTTGCCCATAAGCTGTCAGGGACCCAAATTGCTTATTGGACTTATTCAGAAGTAAATAGCTACTTACCATGTTTATGTATGCTTGCAAAAACAAAGGCTGAATCGTATGTTGAATGCCCGGGTTTTGAATAAATAATTTATATACCCGAAATCGTTGATTGTTTTCCATCGGCTCAATGAGCGTTTGATGAGCAGCTTTGTCTTTAAAATAGCTCCGTTCTCCCATAAAACCAAAAGATGCCTGCGGAAAGGCGTCCAGTAATTGAATCATGACGTCAAAATTGGTCTGTAGAATCCGTCTTACATCACCTTTGCCGGTTAAAATTGCATATTTGTTTTTGCTTTTATGGGTAAGATTGTAAAATTTAAGCATAAAAAGGCTAATCTGCTCGTGATAAAATGCCTGGATAATAAACGTTGAATTGGCTTTTGGCGAATAAAAACGGTAAGAAAACACCGTTAAGTCTCCTCTTATACGCCTGGAATGCAATTTAAAGGGGTAGCCTGTTTGGACGGATGTATGCATGAAGATCAGTATTGAGTGTTTAGCGCTGGGCAGTCTGGAAACTATATATTTGAAAGTCTTTTCTTTTTGATAGTGCAGCTGCAAGCTGCACCGCACCAGTAACACTGGCCGGTTGCCAACCGAGCCTCAGCGCTTTTGCTTTTGTTGCTTGGTATTTATTGCTTTTAATGGTTTTTATTTCCGGGTGCGTTTTTTCCTTCATAGAATGATAATGGCGGTATAGATGTGAATATGAATATTTTCATCCCTAAAGTTATAGTAATTAGGAGCTGTTACAAAATATTTGCTTTAGGTGGGTATTCGGTCACAGTTAGTTTTTTGATATACGGTATTTTGCGCTTTTGTGAAGCAACGCAACCTATATTACAGCAGCTACAATTAAGCCCATGTTAGAGTGGATGGTAATAAGTATTTGGGGTTACGGCCCATACTGAAATGGATAAGGTAAGGCAAAGAATTTACGCTATTTTGCAAATATAGAGGTTGTGCGCCCTTTTTTAATTGCTTTATTTTGAATGAATCAGCTAGCGGCTTCTGGATAGGGCTTGTTGAACGCTGCTTTTTGAGTATGAATGTATTGATTTCCTGTTTATGTTAAAAGGTAGTGTTCACCATTTTTGGATAATTTTGATTTGCTCACGATATTAAACGTTTTTACAATGATTAAAGCACCTCTTCTTTCTATAATGATTGGCATGTTTTTGATGCATAACCCAACTTTCGCTAATGGATCTAAATCATCGGTGACGAATAGTAACTGGATACTCAGCGGCGGGAAAACAGCCCTCCAGCCAGATAAAATATTGGCAATTATGAGGCATGTGGCCGATTGGCAGTTGGCCAGTCCTACCGGTAAAGCACTCAATAGTTGGGAATACGGACCTTTCTATATAGGTCTTATGGCTCTTTATAAAACATCTGGTGATCAGAAGTATTTGGATAGCATAAAATCAATGGGGGAGCATGTCAGATGGGAACCGGTGGCGCGTCCTTATGATGCAAATGTCCTGGCGATTTCCCAGGTGTTTTTAGAATATTATGAAATGACCGGGAACTTGTCTATGGTTGATAAATCTCGTTTTGTAATGGACGCACCTATGCATAGGGAGCTTACGCCAGATATTACATTCAAAAACAATAGGTACTGGTGGGAATGGTGGTCCTGGTGTGATGCGTTGTTTATGGCTCCACCGGCCTATGCAAGGATGGCGACAATATTCAAAGAGCCCAAATACATGCAATTCATGGTGCAGGAGTGGAAAAGAACATCCAAGTATTTATATGATGTGAAGGACAGTCTTTTTTTTAGAGATGACCGTTTTTTCACCATGAAATCAGACAATGGGAAAAAGATATTCTGGTCAAGAGGTAACGGCTGGGTCATCGCCGGACTGGCAAGGATTATGGAGTACTTGCCAAAGGGAGATACCTCGCGCTTATTTTTTGAGCAACAATTTAAAGAAATGAGCTATAGGTTAAAGGGCCTCCAGATGGCTAATGGGTTCTGGGGACAAAGCCTGCTGGATACTGAAAACTACCCGCAAAAAGAATCCAGTGGAACCGGTTTTTTTGTATATGCCTTGGCCTGGGGTGTAAATAACGGACTGCTACCTAAAACTGAGTTCTTACCTGTTATAGAAAAAGGTTGGGCTGCACTAAAAACGTCCATTCATCCAAACGGGAAGCTCGGCTATGTTCAGGAAGTAGGGGATGCACCAACGAATGTAAAATTTGACGATTCAGAAACCTACGGGACAGGCGCATTTTTACTGGCGGGTTCAGAGTTGTATAAATTGTGCAAGCTCAATTCGGAGGCCGCGGCCAGTTCTGGTGTTTTGACACTAGATGATAGGACTACTGCGCTTAACCTACTGTTCAAAATTGTGGATCCGGTTCTCATTCCATTAAGCCAGAATAAACTCCACGAAGTGTTTCCCAGAAAAAGCTGGGAAACGAGACAGAGCAATGTACATACCTCCATTTTACAGGCGTTTGGACGAAGTTTGTCCGGTATGGCGCCCTGGCTGTCACTCGGCGCGGACTCTTCAAAGGAAGGTAAATTGCGTGCGAAATATATTAAGCTGGCAAGAATCGGTCTGATCAACGCGACAGATCCCAGATCACCGGATTATATGTTTAACCACCCGACACAGGAAATTATTGTACATGCGGCCTATATTGCCTACCCGCTTTTGTTGGCGCCAGATGCGCTCTGGAAACCGCTTTCTAAGATTGAAAAAAAAAGTGTAATTGATGCGTTGAAGCTGAGCCGCCTTTTTAAACCTAATGAATCAAACTGGCTGCTCTTTCCGGCAATAATAGAAAGTGCCATTTTGAAATTTACCGGTCAGTGCGATATGAAAAAGATTGATTACGGTGTAAATAAGCATATGGATTGGTACTTAGGGGATGGAGTATACAGCGACGGCCCCGATTTTCACTGGGATTATTACAATAGCTATGTGATACATCCTTTACTGCTTGAAACACTTAAAACCTGTGTAGAAATGGGTAGGCCCCTGCAAAAGGAATTGGCCGCATGCATTCAGCGTGGGTTTCGTTACAGTGAAATTACAGAACATTTTATATCCCCGGAGGGTACATTTCCCGTTATTGGTCGTTCCTCAGTCTACCGTATTGCTGCATTACAACAATTAGAATATATGGCGTTTCGGATGAAAAAGTTGCCAGCGTCACTGCGCCCGGGTGCAACCCGCGCTGCTATTACCGCCGTTATTCGCAACATGATGCTGGTTTCCGGAACCTTTGACGAAAATGGCTGGTTAAATGCGGGCATTGTTGGAAAGCAGATTAATGCCCGGGATGATTATAATTACACTGGTGCATTATATATGTGTACGCTGGGTTTATCCCATCTTGGGATTCCACCTGAAGATCCATTTTGGACGGACCCGGTTAGCAAATGGACGCAGCAACAAATCTGGTCGGGGGAAAATCTGAAAGACCAGACGGTGTTTAAATGATGGTAACTGCTCATTAATGGGGAAGCCCTTTTATTTTCATTTTATATGCCCTGGGGCTCGTACCAATTATTTTTTTAAAGGTCTTTGTGAAGTTGGAGATATTGTTAAATCCACTTTCATAACAGGCTTCGGTAACGTTTGTCTCTTCCTTCATAAGTTCTCTGCAGGCGTGACTGATTCTAATTTCATTCACTACCTGAATGAAAGTTTTGCTGTATCTTTTTTTGAAGTATTTACAAAAAGCAGCCTTGTTCATACAGGCAATAGAAGCAGCCTCTTCAAGGCTGATGGTTTCAAGATAATTTTTCATGATATACTCGTACACCCTATTCATCCTGTCAAGGTCATTTTCTTTGATGGGTGTTATGTAATAGCCATTTGATAATTCCTCCAGATTTTCGGAGTTTGATATTTCACTGAGTATTTTGAGTAAAAGGGAAATCCTTTCAGGCCCTGTTGCATGTAGTAGCGATTCCATCAAAGACAAAGTGGAGTAAAAGGTATTGCCTTCAATCTTTAGCCCGTTAGCCGCTCTTCCAAGCAGTTTTTGTAATTGATAGTTTTCGGGTAATTCAAATAATCTGATACCGTTAAAATCTGAGTCAAATTTTAAAATGATTGCTCTGACAGCGTCATTTGATTGTTCACTGGTATCTTTATCATTATACCAATGATGAGGAAGATTCTTGCCAATTAGCACCATGTCCTTGTCCTGGAAACTGCTGATATTGTTTCCGACAAATCTTGAACCTTTGCCTTTGAGTATGGCTGTTAATTCATATTCATTATGGAAATGATACGGTATACTAAAATTAGCGCTGACCCGCTCTTCGATTGAAAATGAATGCTCGGGTGAGGAATTGCTTTTTAATAGTATAGGCTTCATATTTTAGAATAAAAAAAAGTGATTAATATCAATAGAATTTGAAACAATTAAACGCCGTGATTCATACCAAATATAATATTTATTTAACTGTAAAACTATTTATTTATACCCCTTTTCTATAAAGTATTTGACTTCTATATATTGGGTTGATGATCAATTGTGATGCAGGCTCTTTAGATGGATTATGAGAAAGTAATTCGATTACCGTGTTACATAAAAAATAAAAACTTCCTGATCTTTCTTTGATTTAGCTTAATAAGATTGTTTACCAATGCAATTATTGTCAGCGGCTTAAATTCAACACTCTTTTTCTCCGGTTGAAGTTTATTACTGAATCCTACCTGATATATTATTGACTTATTGAAGATTGGGCAAATATACTATGCCTAATTGCAAATAATGCAGTTGAAGGAAGTCATGAATGAGTGTAAATTTGCTTTATAGTTCCGAATTGATGAACGATGCAGGTAATTTCTTCTGGGGTTTTGAATAGATAGGGCGCGGAGATTAGGCCTTTGGTGAATTTATTCAACCTGAATCTAGTTGCAAACAATGGGAAGGGTACTAATAAGCAACTGCTTTGTTGAATCAAATCGAATTAGCTGCAAATTGAATACGGTTTAATAACCCATTTATCCGGGCGTCAAATCAATAGGTTGAGATGCATATTGCGATGCTCACATTAGATACAACAATTTTAGAACAGATAATAATTATAATAAACATTTCTATAAAGATGAAAAAACTGAAGCAGCAATTAGACAATGGCGAGGTCCTGATGGGTACCTTCCTTAGTTTAGGCCATCCCATTACCACCGAGATTATAGCTGGTGCGGGCTTCGATTGGGTAATAATCGACCTTGAACATGGGCTCGGATCGGAAAGCGGGGTGTCTCAACAGCTTCAGGCGCTAAAATCAACAAATGTTGCCGCAATTGTCAGAGTGGAAGGATACCAGCGGCAAAGAATTCACCGGGTATTGGATTTGGGAGCGGATGGCATCATGTGTCCAAGAATTGACAACGGAAATGAGGCAGCATTGGCTGTAAGGGCCATGCAGTACCCACCTGAAGGTATCAGAGGGGTGGCAAAGATGGTGCGGGCAACAAATTACGGGGAAGACTTTGACAATTATCAAAAAGACGCCCCTCATGATCTCTTAGGTGTCATACAAATTGAAACCCTGTCGGCTCTTGATCATCTGGACGAGATAGCGGCAACTAAAGGCGTGGATGTCCTATTTATTGGTCCATCTGACTTGTCTATGGCACTCGGTATATTCGGGCAGATGGACCATCCGCTTTTTGTAAAGGCAGTAGATTCCATTATACGCGCCGCTAAGAAGGCGAATAAACATGTGGGTATACTATTGATGCGTCCTGAAGACCTCGGTAAGTTTTATGACCTGGGGGTTCGTTTTTTTGCCTGTGGAACAGATGCACTTTTTCTGAGTAAAGGTGCGAAACAGATGGCGCGTGATATGCGCAAAAGTTGCCCAGAGCGTTAATTAATTTCTTATTTAAATGTTTTCTAATTTAAAAAACGTGAAAAATTATACGATCGGCTTTATTGGTTTAGGAATTATGGGCAGGCCTATGGCGCTTAACTTAGTGAAGGCGGGTTGGCATCTTTTGGTATTTGATATTAATAAGGATGCACTAAATACACTCCACAGGCAGGGTGCAACGGTTATGAATTCGCCAGCAGAATTGGCAGCGCAGTGTGAAATGATTATAAGTGTACTGCCAGACTCGCCACAAGTGTTGGAAATTGCTTTTGGACTAAATGGCCTGGTGCATGGAATCAGGCCGGGTTGCATTTTTATTGATATGTCCACCATAGATGTGGATACCATTATTCGCATTCAGGAAAAGTTTGAAAAAATGGGTGTGGACACACTCGATGCCCCAGTATCGGGAGGGGAGGTAGGGGCTGAGGCAGGCACTTTATCAGTTATGGTCGGAGGAAACCGGTCAGCTTTTGAAAGGGCCTTGCCCCTCTTTCAGGTGCTTGGGACTAAAATTAGCCATATGGGCGGTAGCGGTTCCGGTCAGATTACAAAATCTTGCAGCCAGATAGCAACCGCATTAACGACACAAGGCGTTGTGGAGGCCTTTACACTAGCGAAAAGTGCCGGTGTAGATTTAACTAAAGTCCGCGAGGCATTATTGGGCGGATTTGCGCAGAGCCGGGCTTTGGAGTTGACTGGAGCGAAAATGATCAGTAGGGATTTTACTCCGGGGTTCAAGCTGAGTCTCTATAGCAAGGATTTACGGATTGCAAGGAGTGCTGCGGCTGCCCGGAAACTTAATTTGCCTGGACTGGAACTTGTTGCATCAGAGATGGGAAGCCTTGTACGGGCAGGGAGCGGGGGACTAGATTTTAGTGCTTTATTGCAGTTCTTTGAAAATAATAATAATAAATAATAATCCATGATGGAATTACCGATCGTATTTATCTCTGAACCTATTAATGCCAAAGGGATGGATATGCTAAAAGGGAAGGCGCAATTAATAATAGCCCCGGACACCAGTAAAAAAACAGCCCTGGAAATGATACCGGCTGCTGATGCCGCTATTTTAAGGGCCACTACTATATTTGATCGGGAAATTATTGAAGCAGGCGGTCATTTAAAATTGATCGTCAGAACAGGAATCGGGGTGGATAATGTAGACCTGAAATATGCTGCTGAAAAAGGAATTTATGTCTGCAATACGCCCGGTAATAATGACGAAACGGTGGCGGAACATGTGGTGGGGATGATTTTGGCATTTGCCAAACAAATTGTGCTGATGGATAAATCCGTCCGGACACTGGACTGGAAGAAGCGCTTTTCGCCGCAGCAGATGGATATCAAAAATAAAAAATTGGGGATTATTGGATACGGGAAAATCGGTCAGATTACAGCCCACTTCTGCAGATGTCTGGGCATGCAGGTGACGGCCTATGATCCATTCATCGCTAAAGATGGATTACAGGCAAACATGTGTGAGCGTATTGAATCTATTTTTGAGGAGTCTGATTTTGTAAGTCTGCATTGCCCTTCAACCGCTATCACGCGTAAGTTTGTCGATGAGCGGTACCTGAATCTGATGAAAAAAACAGCCTTTTTGATAAATACGTCCAGGGGCGATTTAATCAATGAAGAGGCCTTGATTAAAGTGTTGCGGGAGAAAAAAATCGCAGGTGCTGCACTAGATGTCTTTAAATCAGAACCATTGACAGCGGATAACCCTTTGCTTGGGTTTTCAAACGTATTGCTTTCGCCGCATGTTGCCGGTTCGACCACGGAGTCCAACGAACGGATTGCCATTGCGGCCGCGCAGGCAGTCATAGATACATTAGCGGGGAAAAGACCCATGAATATATGTAATATGGAGTATTTCTCTGATGCACAAAAAAAAGAGTTTTGAGATGGCAAAGCAATTAAAGATAGATGCATACGATGTGCCTGTTACCTATAGCCCTGATGTGTGCATCATTGGAGCGGGCCCAGCGGGTATGTCTGCTGCAATCGCTGCCGCCAGACAAAATTTATCTGTGCTTTTAATTGAGCGATACGGTTTTTGTGGGGGTGCGACCGTGGCAGGACTTAGCGGGACGATCTGTGGATTATACAGCAGCGGAGAAAAGCCGGAGCAACTTGTATTTGGATTTGCAGATGAATTTTATCGGGCCTTGAAGCTAAGAGGCGGCGTCGGTGCGCCCGCCGCCTTTGGGAAAACCCTGCTTTTACCCCATGACAGCCTATTATGGAAAGAGACAGCGGACCGCTTTTTAATTGATAATAAATGCACCGTACGCTTTCACGTTGAATTTTTGCGCGCATTTAGAGATGAGCAAGGCCGGATTAATTCTTTATTGCTGAAGGGGAAAGAAGGGCAGTTCGCTGTTCAGCCAAAATTTGTGA
>DATJDF010000090.1:0-19808 GCA_035497555.1 Arachidicoccus sp.
ACAGTGCCCAACCAAACAATTATAAGGACTTCTTTCAAACCGGGTATAATTCAAACGCGAATATCGCAATTTCCAACGCCTCAGATGCAGGCAATTACCGATTTTCTTATTCAAGAATGGATTATAAAGGCATTATGCCTGGAAGCAAACTAAATAAGAACAATTTTAATTTGAATGCAACAATCAATCTAAGCAAGAAAATCAGCCTGGATGTTGTTTCTTCTTACAATAATAACTTCACGCATAATCGTCCCTATTTAATGAGCCAAATATTTGGTTCCTTCGCCGGTATGTTTAGTCGTTTTGATGATATGAACGCGTACAAAACCAAGTTCATGACAACTAATGGTTATAAATATGTACCTTATGATGGAACGCTATACGATCTTGATCAACGGTTAGCTTACCCCATTATGGCTACCAACCTGATGGACTATTATTGGACAAACCTGCGCAACTCTTATGATGAATCGCAAAACAGATTTATCAATAGTATAACCTTGAACGTGGGATTTTCGGATCATTTAAAATTCAGGGGACGCGTTGGAGGCGATTTTACCCACCTGAGTGTGACAGACAAGCAGTACAACACACAGCCTGCTACCCTTGGCGCAACAGGATATTATGGCGTTCAATCTAATGTTTTCAATATCTTTTATGGAGATGCCCTGCTGACCTATAATAATAAAATAGGGTCGGATTTTGGTTATTCTATTACCGCCGGAGCTACAGGAAGGAAAATGGTCAACAGACTACAGAACAGTTATACTGATATCGGACTGGTCAATGAAAACTTCTTTAGCCTAAATAACTCTGCGGGCACCTTAAAGACTGTAGCCACACGAGCAGAACAGGTGGATATTGCGGAATTCCAAACGCTTAATTTGAATTATAAAGACTGGCTCTATCTTGAAGGGACGGGGCGTTATGAAGCGACCTCAACCTTACCGGCAAACGTCAATAGTTATTTTTATCCTTCTGTGAATGCCGGATTTATTTTTTCGGAGATCGTGCATCTCCCTGATTTTATTGATTATGCAAAACTGAGAGCATCTTATGGGCTGGTGGGTAATCACCCCAATATCTATGAGGCAAATGTAGCTTACAATCAAACCGGGCTGGATTATGGTGACGGAAAGATCCTTTATCAAGGTACACAGGCCAATACATTTGGTAATGACGGGATTCTATCAGAAAAGAAAAGAGAGACAGAATTTGGACTGGAAGCACGAATGTTCAATAACCGGTTTGGTTTGGATCTGAGTTATTATAATAATAAGGTCAATAATCAGATTTTGCTGATTTCAACTGCGGGTTCTGTAGGTTCGACAAGTATGCTCACGAATGCAGGCGATCTATCCAACCATGGATTTGAGGCTGCGTTAAACGGGACTCCGATTGCGGGCAAAGATTTCAGCTGGATCACAAGGTTCAACCTCGCCCTGAATCGTAACAAATTAACCAGATTACCTAGCGGACTAACATCTCTGGTTTCGGCCAATCTTGACGGCGGCTATGCCATCATCCGGGCTGAGGTGGGAGATGCCTTAGGCAATATTTATGTTCACCCGATTGCCACCGATGAAAGTGGACAAAAGATAGTTACCAATAACGGAACCTATGCTATTAATACGGATGAATATCAATATATGGGCAATATTATGCCTAAAGTTGTTGGAGGATTTTCAAATTCTTTAAAGTATAAACAATTTGCTCTTGACTTTACAATAGATTATCGGTTAGGGGGAAATTTAGTCTCTATTCCTACTTATTACCAGGTTGGTGCAGGAATGTACGAAAGTACATTGCAATACAGGGATGCTGCACATGGTGGCCTTTCCTATAACATTGTAAATGGTAATCCGGTACTTGCGGAAAATGGTACACACCACGATGGGATTATCTTGGAGGGTGTAAAATCTGACGGCACAGCTAATGATAAACTCATCGATGCCAGCACCTATTACCAATATTCTTATAACTGGGAGACTACGGGTAATTATGCAAATGCTGTTTTTAAAAATAGCTATATAAAATTCAGGGAAGTCACTTTAAGTTATAACCTTCCTCAAGGCTTTGCGGAGAAAATTCATTTCCAGCATTTGCAATTGTCGCTGATTGGCAGAAATCTCTTTTATATCTGGAAGACCTTACCACATGGGCTAGACCCGGAAGTTGCAGTGGGTTCCTCCTGGTTAAGCCAGGGAATTGATGGTGGCACAGCAGCTCCAACCAGAAGTATCGGTATCAGCCTAAGAGCAAACTTTTAATAAACTTAAAATCTTCTATTATGAAACGCAATATAAATTTCGTGTTATTGATATCTTCCCTGGTTCTGATCATGGGGGCTTGTCAAAAGACATTAGAGAAGGATTATCTTAATCCTGAACTCACGACAAATGGTTCTATTGGTAAACTATTTTCAGGAATGTTATTGAACAACCGGATCCATTCCTCTTATTGGGATTATTACACCTTTAATTTTACCGCTACCGGGACCTATTCCCAAATGCACGCGACCAGCCCTTCGGACCAAATGTATATTCCCAATCCGGATTATATGAGCTCGCGGTGGACGGATTACTACGCTGGTTCTATGACTAACAATAGTCCTGATTATAATTATTCTGGCCCTGGTATTTTAAGTAATTACAGTGAAATGGAAAAAACCTATGCGACCCTTTCTTCAGCGGATCAAAAAGACAATGAAGTCTTTTTGAAAGTCGCTAATGTAATCGTTGCAGATCAGACAAGTCAGTTGATTGATCTGTGGGGAGACGTCCCTTTTTTCCAAAGTAATTCGTTGAATAAAGACAGATCTGTAACAAATGCACCTTTTGATGACGCCGCTATAGTCTATGACACCTTATTACTTAGGTTGAACGAATTGAATGATTATTTTGACACAGCCAATTTATCACAAGTAGCCTTATCCGGTTTAAAACAACAAGATCTCATCTATAATGGGAATCTCGATAACTGGAGAAGGTATACGAATTCCTTGCGACTACGACTTCTAATGCGGTTGTCTTTTGTGGATGAGGCAAAAGTCAAACCGCTTGTAATGGCGATGCTCGCTAATCCTTCTAAATATCCATTATTGGATGATAACCAGTATAATGCGCAACTGAAGATGTCTCCTACCAACTTAAATAGTGATGTACAAGGCGCAATTGGTTTGGCACCGTACGCACCTGCGTATTTACTGGATACGGTTATGCAGGCAAATAATGATCCGCGCCTTCCTGTATTTTGGTCCAAAAATAAAAGTGGGGAGTATAAAGGATTTCCGTCAAATGGAACTGCAGCTCAGTATACAGCCGCCGCTACGGCGAGATCGCTCTCTACCTTTGACAGTTCAACATTTATTTATAACTATAATATACCGGGTGTGCTTTTTAATGCCGCAGAAACCGATTTTCTAAAAGCGGAGGCTTTTGAACGCTGGGGCGGTGGAGATGCTTCAGTCGCATACTATGCGGGTATTGAACAATCTATTTCTTTCTACTTTGGTATCAATCAGTCTCATATTCTTAAATCATTAAGCTGGAATACGCTTCCTAACCCCAACAGCGCAGCGATCAGTGCCTACAAAGCCAAAGCTGATATTGCATACACGGGCAGTCACGAGCAGCGTTTGCGTAAGATCTGGACTCAAAAATGGGAACACTTCTTCATATTGCAGGCACAGCAGGCATGGGCAGAAATCAGGAGGACGGGTTATCCAAAATTACCTATCTATCGGACCAGTTTTTCAGGTGGCGAGCTGCCTCCATCACGACTACTTTACCCACAGTCTGAAGCGCAGTATAATGCGAGCAATTATAGCAAGGTGGCAGATAAAGACAAACGGGATACCAAGGTGTTTTGGGATGTCCAGAATTAATGATCCCTAATAGATAATCCCTGTATATTTTCATATTACGACAATTCGCACAATGAAAAGACACTAAATTAAAGGCCAGTTAATCTGAATGATTACTGGCCTTTATAATTTTTCCGTTTTGGACATGCCTAGCTAGTTTAGATCACGAAATTCTTGTGACGTATACCAACCACGATTTTTAAATAAGCGACTAAAATGCTGGGGTATTTGAAAACCCAGTTCATATGCAATTTCGCTGATGGTCCTGTTGCTTTCAAAAATCTTGTTTTTTGCTATGTCAATGTTCTTATTCTGGATGTAATCCTGTGTGATTCTTCCAGTTTCCTTTTTTATAAGATCGCCAAAATAATTCGGCGGTAAATTTAGCTCATCCGCAAAATATGCGACGGATGACAATCCACTATTATTCTTTTCGGATGAAAAATAATTATTCAAATGCTCTTCAAACCTCTCCAATATTCCCTTATTGATATTCTCACGTTTGATAAACTGACGGTCATAAAATCTTTTGCAATAATTCAAATACAATTCAATATTAGATGCAATTAGCTTTTTACTATGTTTATCTACTATTGGCAATTTTAAAACAATTTAGTAACTTTATTCTATGCGTAAAATAATGGGCATCATTGCAGTTGTTTTAGAGCTTGCGATCCGCTATTTCGTAAATAGGAGACGTTTTAACAGGTGCTCTCCCAAGGGAGTATCGCTTTCGATAATTACGAAAAGGCCTTTTTTACGACCAACGGGGAAATTATTGCCAAACTCGTAGGGCTGGCGCTGATCCTAGGCGGTATATTTTTGTATTTTATTTCGCTGTCTTGAATGCCTTTATCGTCACAGAACAGACAATTTTAACCCGGTTTTTGTCGGACAATAATGTTTTTTATACCAAGTAGTAATGTGTTAATTTTATAGCTATTCAAACTAGTGCAAGTTCTGTTCAAAAACTTGTTCACGATTTTAAATTCCTGATTATCAATACCATGAACAACCCACAAACAGAAACAGCACTGGCTCATTGCTGTCAGTTGATTGAAGAAAAAATGGATCTGGGTAGCGGGAAGGACTGGTCAACACTTGACTTTGAACAGCTCAGAGAACAAATTTCAGAGCAAACAGATATCTTGCTAAGTGTTACTACACTGAAAAGAATATGGAACCGGGTTAAGTATACTTCTACACCTACGAGTACCACCCTTAATGCACTTGCCGCCTTTTTAGGCTACAAAAACTGGCAGGATTTTCAGCGAGCTCCTGTACATCAATTGGTTGCTACACCTCCCATTATAGCTTCTAATCCAAAAGCTGAACATTTGGATCATCGCCGGAACCGGAAGGTTATATTCTGGACGCTGAGTATGGGATTGATAGCAGTACTGGCTGGAGTCTTTATCTTTTCTCAAAACCACGGTTCACCAAAAGTTCTATCTCCTGACAAGTTTTCTTTCAGTAGCAAACCCGTGACCAAAGACCTACCCAATTCTGTTGTATTCCAATATGATGCTACTTCAGCCAATACAGACTCAGTGTACATACAACAATCATGGGATCCGACGCGCCGACACTTAGTACCTGCAAAAGGCCATGAGTACTCATCCATCTATTATTATCCGGGCTATTACCAGGCAAAACTGATTGTGAATAACCAGATAGTAAGGGAACATGATTTGATCATCCCTTCTAATGGCTGGATAGTAGCCGTGGAACAGGATCCTGTTCCTGTATATTTCAAATCGAATGAATGTATAAAAGGTGGCATTTTACATTTGTCTGTTGAAAATATACAACAGAAAAATATCCCAATGCAACCTAAGCCACCAGTTGTTTATTACGGAAACGTACTTCCTGCAACAGATTTAATGAGTGATAATTTTTTGTTCAGGACAAAACTTAAATCCGATTTTTCCCAAGGCAGCGCTGCATGCCAACATGTGTTTATCACGATTTATTGCAAGCATGATATCTTCTTTTTCCCCTTATGTGCAAAGGGATGTGTCGGTGACATAGGACTTTATTTGGCAGGCAAAGGAGCGAAGAGCACTGAAACCGATCTTTCCGCTTTTGGTTGTGATCTTAATCAGTGGGTAACTGTAAGTTGTGAAGTCCGTAATAAACGGGTGCAAATATTAATTGATGGCAAAAAAGCCTATGAAACGACTATTCTAAATAAGCCCGCAGAGGTACTTGGTGTCAGATACCAATTCGAGGGTAGTGGTTCTGTAGATTATATGCGACTTACCCATTTAAATGGGGATATTGTGCTGAAGGATGATTTTGATTCATCAAAACCAGCTCTGTCACGAAACTGAGCTGTGAAGAGCCCGGTGTGCCGTTTTCTCCTTGGTGCGCCAACGCATCACCTTACATGTGAAGAGCCCGGGGGGATTCCTGCGCTTACTCTACGAAAACCCGGTCAGTACACCTCATCTCCTGAAATCAGCGTTGGTGCCGTTCCTTATGTCATCCCAACCGGTTTTCTTTCCACCTATACAAGACAAAGCGTTAACAAAGATTTGCCCTGTTTTTTCTTTCCACCACCCTTTCCAACGGCATAATGTAAGAACCAATACCAAAGCGCATTTCAGGGCTTTGAACATACTTGAACAGGTTTGAACAAAAGTTGAACAAGTGAAGAACTGCGCTTTCTGTTTTGTATTTCTAACTTGCCGGGAGCATTACCATACTTCTTAAAAATTCGGTGTGCATTCCAATTATTTACATAAAATAAAAATCTATGAAAGGGAATATTTTATTAGTGTGCTTTTGCGTGACTTTCTTCACGGCTTTTGCCCAAAAGACTAAGACAGAGAACTTTCCACTGGATGAAAAGCAATGGACCTTTGCACCAGAGAAGGTGCAGTTCATCCAGGAGAAGGGGGTGCCTGCAATGAAGATTTCACCGGACGCCGGAAAAGTGGTCGCTAAAGGCCTTGATTTCTCCGACGGCACCATTGAATTTGATGTAAAACCCAATAATCTGACCTTTTATTTCCATTATCAGGATGCCGACGAAAATGAATGTTTTTATCTGCGGATGAATCGAGCCGGGAACCCCACTGCGCTGGAGGGAATACAGTATGCTCCTCTTATTGATGGTGTGCTACTATGGGATCTCTACCCTCAATACCAGTCCAATGCTACTTTTACAAAGGGCGATTGGAATCATATAAAATTGGTTATTTCGGGTGCGCAAATGCGCATATATGTTAACGATACCGCAAAGCATGCCCTTGAGGTCGAACATTTAGAAGGAAATCCGACAAGTGGCACAATAGCCTTCGAGGGAGATATGGTGGTCTCGAACCTGGTAGTAACGTCCGGTAAGACGGAAAATCTTTCCTCGTCACCAGGCATGGACCCAACGAGTAATGACCCTCGGTACATCCGAAGATGGGCCGTGACAGATCCCATTCCGATTCCCAAAAAAGTAGATTTCACCTATGACTTACTTCCCACCCCGGAGACCTCATGGAGGGTGCTGGAGGCTGAACGGCGGGGACTGATGAACCTGACCCGCAGCTTTGGAAAAAATAAGGCCAGAAGCATTATCTGGTTAAAGGTAAACATCAAGTCAGCTGAGAAGCAAAAGAAAAAAATGAATTTAGGGTTCTTAGATGATGTCTGGGTTTTTCTGAATGGGCAAATACTGTATTTAGATAAAAACTTGCAAGGCCGGCTGATGGAGAAACAGCCGGGTGGACGTTGCTCGGTAGAAAATACGTCGTTCATACTGCCTTTGAAGAAAGGAGACAACGAATTGCTCATTGGCCTGGCCAATGATCCCTATTGGGGCAGGGGAATGATCGCCCGCATGGGGGATCTGGATGGGCTCGAAATAAAACCGGATACTACCTTTGATATCCGATTAATTAAGCTGCCTGAGGCCGTAGTAAAAACTTATGCTGGCAAGTATATATTACCCAATGGCGCAAAGGTGCAGGTTGCCGCGGAAGGTAAGTTCCTCCATTTGTCGGGGAAAAGTTTTATCTCCACGTTGTTGTATCCCGAAGCAGACAATAAATTCTTCTCTCGGGACATCGACATTGAGATTGAGTTTGCCAAAAATAGCGAAGGTAAGGTTACTCACTTTATTGTCTACAGTAATGGTAAACAGATAATTGAGGGAAAGCGGATGGAATGAAAATGTGGGTGTGAAAAATGGGCTCTAAAAATATTGAAAAGTAATCTCAGAAACAAAGGAGCGACAGATTCTCCCTGCCCCCCTTAATTAAACACTTTAAAATTATTTTATGCAACGTCTAATATCTCTTTTTATATTAATAGTCATTTCGATGGGAGAAGCCCAATCCCAAAATAGCTTTTGGCAAACTAAAGATGCGTATTTAGGACAAAAACATCCGGACAGCATACCACAAATATTTGCAAAAGATCTGCTAGTTAATTCTGGTTTTGTGTTTTGTAGGGTTGCGTTTAGTAAGGACGGAAAGGAATTCTATTATACATTTGGGCGGGACTGGAACGATTATGTAGGGAGTGGAACAAACTGGGTGTCTTTTGATGGCAATAAATGGAGTAATCCTAAATTAATAGCGGCCCAGCTAGCAAGCCCAACGCTTTCAATTGATGAGCAAAATTTATATCTTAGTGGCAAAGGGAGCGTTGTATGGAAGGTAGACCGGACTGACCAAGGATGGGGCAGTCCCTATAAATATCTCGAAAAGCCCTTTGGCCTATATAATTTAATGCCAACAATATCAGGTAATTTTTATGTCGGCAGTGCAAAGGATAAAAATGATTACAGTTCCTATAATTTCTCTTTATTAACGATATCAAACAGAGATACAATTATCAAAAGCCTAGGAGAGCCGTTGAATAAACCCGGCTTTAATGGCGACCTGTTCATTGCGCCGGATGAAAGTTATATCATTATCAGCACGAACGAAACGCCTACTTATGAAAGCGAGCTCTATATCAGTTTTAGAAAAAAGGATAAAACCTGGACCCAACCAATTAGCCTGGGACCAGCAATAAATAGCGGCAAGGCCCATAGATTTGGGCAATATGTTACCCCTGACGGGAAATATCTTTTTTATACATGGGGAACCAATGCAAAAAACAGCGCTGTCTATTGGGTAAGATTTGATTCTTTATTAAAGAAGCTTAAATCTGAAGCATTATAGAAGGGTGCCAAGCTCACCCATCGGGCAATTGTGCCCAGTCCGCAATTTGCCGCGTAGGTGCAACGGGATATAGATGAAAATCTTTTCACTCTATTTAAAAGTCGGCGTGAGGATGCCTATTCCGTGATGCATGAGACCCAGTAGGTCGATGCCACCAAGGGATCAATATTAGGGGCTCATAAAGCCGTGACGGTCTATTTTCAGGATGTCCGGAGTTATAAGGATAAAAAAGCCGATGTGAAATCCCTCTTACTAGGGGTATATGGGCAAGCCGCGTTCAAATGGCGTTCAATCTTTGCCAAACCGTGGCCGCCAAATGTACAGAGGCACTGAATTAATTCATCCGGGACAACGTGCCTTTGTCGGGGTGCCCTTTAATACATATAGCCCAATCGTTCTAAAGTAAATAAGCAGCTCAAACGAAAACGATAGAATTTTTCCAATAAATTTACTTTAAGCTTTCCTTTTCAGTTGATTGTCTTGATCTCTGCTTTATTTGGTATCTTTACATCTTCAGAGTGACCATTTTTTTGTAAAATTCGAAAACGCTTCGAAAAGTGTATCGAAGTCGTTTCAGTTTGCGATAATATGCAGGGAATTCTCTTTTATGGATTTTATAATTCAGAATTTTAATATGGACAAAAGGTTTTCCGACATCATCAATCTAATACAGCAATCACGAAACAACGCCATTACCGAATTGATAAATTTGTATTGGAACATTGGGGCATACATCAAGTAAGAATTATCAGTTGCTGAATGGGGCGATAAAACAGTTGATGAGCTGGCGACATATATTCAAAAAAACAACCCCGAACTGAAAAGGTTTAATCGTGCAGGATTATAAAGAATGGTACAGTTTTACGAAGTTTATGCTGTAACTAAATTTGTCGCCTCAACGGGGCGATAATTGGACTTTCAACTGCAGGATATAAGAAAATCAATTTTGGCAAAGTTAAGCTGGACACACCACAGAACAATTTTTTCAAGATGCAAAGTTGAGGAAGAAAGGGAATATTATATCCGAATGAGTATCAAAGAAAATTACAGTGTCCGGGAGCTTGATCGCCAAATTTCGGCAAGCCTGTTTGAACGCGCAATGCTGGGCAATACAAACATTTCAACAGCATTAAAAGAATTTGGACACGATCTGACCAATACATTTAAGGTCAGATACATTTTTGAATTCCTGAACCTGCCTGAATTCTATAGCGAAAACGATTTGCAAAAAGGCCTAATCAAGCAAATGAAAAAATTTATCCTTGAATTGGGAAAGGATTTTATTTTTATTAACGAAGAATACAAGGTGCGCCTGAGGATAAAGTCGATAAGAAAAGTGGGTGTTGATCGCATAACAAAATTTTTGATAGGTTTTGAAATGGTTTGCTTCCTCCACGGCTCGTCCAATAGAGGCCAGCGGATTCTCGTCCATTTCGAATCCTGTCAAAAAAGGTCAGAAAAAATGACCTAATTTGCTGTAGTTCAACTTTTTATCATACCCTGGTGAGTCTCAAAGGTTGTGCCAAAGGGCACTCACCGGCGAACACACCAGGGATTTGATATTCTTTGCTCTTTTTTGATATACAGGGGGAATAAAAAAACCTGTAAATCAACAAGATCTACAGGTTTTGATATTTTTTGCAAGCCAATTTGTCGGGATGACTGGATTCGAACCAGCGGCTTCTTCGTCCCGAACGAAGCGCGCTACCGGGCTGCGCTACATCCCGTGTTTTATGTTTTATAGATTTATCAGAAACGCCATGGTATCCACCTTGTCGGCATAATCCATTAATGCAGGAGACTGCCCCTTGCCAAAAGGAACATAATCCTTACCGATAATACATTGCACATCGGATAGCTGTTCCAATTGGTTTTGTATTGCTAAGCGGTCCTTATAAAACGAATAATGTACCTGGCTGATAGGAGAGAACAAGTCTTCTCTTTCTGTAAATAAGAGTGAACCACTGTTCATATACAACTTATTATTCATTATCAGGATGGCTAACTGATAGTCAAAATTATGATGGTACTTATGAAAATCCAAATAATATTCATAATGTTTTAATGCACCCAGTAATGGAATAAAATCGTATCCCTCTGGAACATAGAGTTTAGTGACATTTCTGCAGCCCAGACCAAAATACATCATCAATTCTTTACTGAGATTCACGAGGTCAGCTTGTGATTCCTGTCCATCCAGGATAGCCACTGAAGTTCTATTACGTCGGATAATGTTTGGATATTTACCAAAATAATATTCAAAATAACGGCTGGAATTATTGCTGCCTGTAGCAATGTAAGCATCGCAGTCTTTTAGATAATCGGCTATTTCAACCCAGTTTTTGATTTCAGGATCCCACTCAGTCAATTTATCTAAAAGATGCCTGAACAGCACCTGATCCTTTGAGGATAATTTAATCCGTTGACTGTGCCCCGCAATAAAGACGCATAAAAAATCATGGAAACCCACTAAAGGAATGTTGCCAGCCATAATTACGCCTACCTTTTTCGGAGCGGAATTATTTTCCGGGACCTGATAGTGATCCACCCAATTTGTTAAGAGCTGTTCATTCAGGAACTCCAATGCGATATTTTCTGTGGCGATTTCAATGAATTCCGGGATGAACCACGGATTCTCCCGATAAGACCTTTCCTTGACTGCCTTCCAGGCTTCATTGTTTTCCAGCAAATAATTTCCTAACTTTACAGCCAACGCTATTCTTTGCGGCAGATTCATTTTTTATGTAATTTTGCGCAAAATTATTCTAAAAATATTAAATAAGCGAAGTAAGATGGCTATAAAGATAACGGATGAATGCATTAACTGCGGCGCCTGCGAACCAGAATGCCCCAACAATGCGATTTACGAAGGCGGAGTGGATTGGGCCATCACAGACGGAACCAGCGTAAAGGGAGATTATACCTTAATGGATGGTACTGTTGTGGATGCGAACAAAAGATTTGAACCCATCAGCAATGATGTATATTTTATAGTTCCTGATAAATGCACTGAATGTCAAGGATTTCATGAAGAACCACAGTGTGCTGCAGTTTGCCCTGTGGACTGTTGTGTACCCGATGAATTGTACCAGGAAACGATAGAAGAGCTTCTGAGCAAAAAGGAAAAATTGCATGTTTGACCCCCAATCTGAACTTCTTTTGGGTAAAATGAAAGGCAATTAAAAAATTGCCAAAATCTCAAAAAAATGGTAAAAAAAGCGCCTTACATACGATGTAGGCGCTTTTTTCCATTTTTTATACTATTGCACCATGATGCAGTAGCCATTAATAGGTCAATTCTTATTCTACCGGAGTAAGGTATTGTGCATAGCTATAACCTTCTTCTCCGTCATTGGTGCGAACCAGCCACCACTGATCATTGGCTTTCCCAACGAGGGTAATTACTTCCCCTTTGGCGGCCTTGCCCACAATAGGTTGATCTGTGCCTGGGCCTTTTCTGATATTCAGGTTCGATTCGTCCGTAACTACTGTTACTTTTGCACCTGCTACAGCCGTTGCCACATTTACGTTCATTACAACATCGCCTGTCAGAAAATTCGGGTCGATCTTCCCGTAAATGTCCCACAATTTATTTTTTACATCCGCACTCGGTGCGGTACCTTTAATGTGCAGAACACCTTCTGTTTCGTTCACCTGTAAATCTCCAATGCCGGCGCCATTTGCAGCGTCCAGCAGTTCCTTATATTTGTCTTGTAAAGCTGCCATAATTGAATAATTTATTGAAGTAAGGGATTATTTAATTTTTACTTGTGAAAGATCAACTTTCTTTGGATTCAGCGCGTCAAGTGCTGATTTCAGTGTCTTGATCTTCGATTGTTCAATTTCACCCGTTACGGTGATTACACCATTGCTAACAGTCGCTGTTACGCCGGGAAAATCCTTCGTTGCATCAGTAACACCGGCAGACAATGCATCTACGGCAGTTGAAGCTGTAGGAGCAGGAGGTGCCTCAACTTCTATATTATCAACTACACTTTTAACACCCTCTGTTTTCAGGTTATTTACAGCAGTTTCAACACTTGCTTTTTCCTCAGGAGATCCAACAATTCCAGTTAATGTAACCACACCTTCTTTTACTTCAGCTGAAACACCAGGTGTTGCAGCAATTGCAGATGCGACTTTTGCCTGGACGTCAGCATCGGAAGGTTTGGATTTACAGGAAGGCAATGCAAATGCTAAAGCACTTGCCAATAAGATAGCAGGTAACACTTTTTTTAATAACATCTTTTTTCAATTTAAAGGTTTAAAATCAGAAGTCAGTCTATTAAATATAGCTTTTCCTTATATAGAAAAATTATTTTAATATCATATTTCTTTGCAATTCTAATGCCAATTCCTTAAAGAGAATCGTTAGTTTGGGCTCAGCTTCTTTGGCTGCCTGCAATACTTCTTCATGGGTAATGATATTGTCGGCTTCCCGGATACCCAGATCCGTCACTACGCTTATCGCAAAAACCCGCATACCAGCATGCACAGCTGCGATAGTCTCCTGTACCGTACTCATACCTACTACATCACCGCCGACTGCTTTAATTAGTTTGTATTCCGCCCTGGTTTCGAATGTAGGACCCGTAACGCCCGTGTAGACGCCTTCCTTAAGGTTAAAATCATAATCCATTCCAATCCTTTTGGCGATGGCGATTATATCACGGTGATATGGTTCACTCATATCGGGGAAACGGGGACCCAGTTTTTCTTCATTCTGCCCCAAAAGTGGATTTATCGTAAAAAAGCTGATATGGTCACTGATGATGACAAGATCTCCGACCTTGTAGTCCGGATTTACAGCACCAGCTGCATTTGACAATAAAAGTGTTTCTATGCCCAGCTGACGCATTACCCTTATCGGATAGGCGACATTAGCCGGCGAATGACCTTCGTAATAATGAAACCGCCCAGACATCGCCAGTACCGATACCCCATTTAAGAGACCAAATAACAGTTTGCCGGAATGTCCTTTAACTGTACTAATGGGAAAGTGCGGGATATCCTGATAGGGTATTTCCTTTTCAACAACGATTTCGGTAGCCAGGTTACCGAGGCCACTCCCTAATACAATACCAATTAGTGGCTTCTCCTTGCAGATACTTTGAATGTACTCGACCGTTTCCTGTAGATGACTCAGTAGTTCAGACATATAAGGCTATTTTTATTTTATGTATAAGCAAATTTACATGAAAAGACAGCCGGGTACAAATAATTGAATTGGAGCAAAATTCAGATCAACCTTCTTTGAATACCAATCAGCAGCTATTGGCGTATTGGGCTTCTAAAGCGCAAAACTACTGATGCGCAAGAGACTGAGAATCCTGGAGATGATAACCAGGATTGTCAGATATTTTCTTTCAATATGGACAAAAAAAGGCCGGCAATATAAAATTACCGGCCCATTATGATGCACTTCATAGGTTATCAGTCATTAAAACGGCATGGTATAAGCCAGGCGAAGTGCGACAAATCCAATGGAGGAGTTGTTGCCTTCGATGTCTTTACCTTGAGAAATCCCTTCATAGCGAAGACCAATGTCAAAACTAGGTGTAGCCATTACCCCAATCTGACCAGCATAAGTCAGGTTAGTCTCTCCACCCTTATTTGTGCCAATAGCGGCGCCAATCTGTGGTTCTGCGTAAAAATTAGCCATGCTAAACCTTACCCCGGCTTTCAGTGGTACAAAGCCCATGTCTTTAAATCCAAGGTCTTTAAGATCGCCTTTAACAAAGAAGTTGTTGTACCCAGCAGAAATGGTTGCTGCGATGGACTCGTTAAAGTTATAGGCATATTTTAAATCAGCACCAACACCAAAGGAGGAGACATTGCTAAAATCACCTACCGGCAAGGCAGGACTTATGCCAATGCTGAATTCAGATCCTATAGGACGCTCGTAAGATTGTGCATTTGTAGCACCTATAACAAACAGACCAACAGCAAATAACAATAATGCCTTTTTCATAATTTTTAATTTTGTTTCATAGGGGATATATCTAAAACTATACCAAACCAATAAAAAAGATAGATATTTTAAATAATCAGCGGAAAAAAATGACGATTTGATGGGTGATCGGGATAAATTAACTACCTGATTGTCAAATTTATACAAAAAATCAAATTTGATGGATTATAATGATAGTACCCCGGGGAGGAATTATAGGATTACTAAGGTCAAATCAATAACTGTAAAAACGGGCGAAAATAACGTCTATTCAAATTTTACGATTTCCTCCCTGACCTTACATTGTTTTTCAGGCATAAAAAACCTTCCTGGAATCCTAATACAAGATTCCAGGAAGGTTATTCATAAGTAGACATATTTTTACATTAAATGTCCGCTTCATCATTTTCAGTCCTTACTAAAAGGGTAGATCGTCCTCGCTGTCAGTAGGCGCTGCGTCAGGAACAAAGGCTGGGGGTGGTGTATCCGCGCCTTGCTGTGGTGCGTAACTGTTGCCTTGTAGACTTGCCGCCGGCTCGATTCTCCAAGCATCAAGGTTCGTTATATAATTTTCACGTCCATCCTTGCTCCATTTTGAACCTCTAAGGTTAAAAGAAACCTTTACTTCGTCACCAAGATTATAACGATCCGGGAGGGCAGTTCTGTCCTGTACACATTGGAATTTAATAAAATTACTAATGATTCTACCACCGATATCATCTGTCTTTTCGACGACAAACTCTCTGGTCTTAAAGGTCTCAGAGCGTTGAACCACATCGAATTTTGCTACTAATTTTCCTGTTACTTCGTAAGCCATTTTATAGATATTTATATGTTTTTAAGAAGAATAACCGGGTCCATTTCTCCCGGCTGGTGAAAATAAAAAGAATTCAGGGTTTTAACAGGAATAAATGTACAAAGTTGCGCACAAATTATCCTGTTGCTGCCTGGGCATCGTCAATGCGCCTTTGCATGGTCCACCTGGGCTCTGCGCGCTAATTCTGTTTTTATAAGGGAAAGCTCACGGCCAGTCTGGCCTTTGACGCTACTATTTTCCTGTGCGCGACGCATCAGATAGGGAATTACATCACGTATAGGACCAAAGGGAAGATATTTACTTACTGAATAACCTTCCTTTGCCAGATTAAAAGTCATATTATCACTCATCCCATAAAGTTGCGAAAAATGCACATGAGTGTGATTATGTTCAAGACTTTTTTCATCTAACAGTTTTGCTGCATTTAAGGTACTCGTTTCGTTGTGCGTGGCTACTACAAAGCCAATTGTGCTTATATTGTCTATGCAAAAGCGGACTGCTTTATTATAATCTAAATCTGTCGCATCCTTGTCCTTTTGGATCGGAGATGCATAGCCGTATTCAGCGGCACGTGCACGTTCCTTCTCCATATATGCACCACGTACCAGTTTCACACCCAGCAAAAAGCCTTGTTTGGTGGCAATATCATGAGACATTTTCAGAAAATGAAGGCGGTCATGACGATACAGTTGAATGGTATTATAGACCAACACCCTGTCCTTATTGTATATTTCCATCATTTCCATTGTAATCCGGTCAATGGGGTCCTGGATCCAGCTTTCTTCAGCATCAATTAATATGCCTACCCCCGCCTCCTGAGCAGCGTCACAGATACGAATCATTCTATCCCTAACCCTTTTCCATTCAGCTTCCTGCTCTTCATTTTCATGCACTCCGCTTCTCAGGCGCGGTGCCTCATTTAATTTCCGTAACAGCTCAAAACGGGCAATTCCTGTCACTTTAATGGCAATTACAGGAATATTCTTTTGTGTAGCCGCAAATTGAATGACCCTGATAAATTCTGCCGTTGCAAAATCAAAATTTTCCTCAGAATCTTTTCCCTCTACTCCGTAATCTAAAATGACGCCTACACCATAATTATTGAGCATATCGCAAATAGGGGTTGTCGCTTCCAGTGATTCTCCTCCGACAAACTGTTTAAAGATGGTTTTGCGGATCAGCCCGTTGATGGGCAGCCCCGTTTTCATCAAAAAAGGAGTAAAGCGGGTACCTAAAGCTGTCAGCATAGGGTACTGCATAGTGGAAAATAATGTTTTAGCAGATTTTAGATCTTTCGTAGATTTATAGTCAAAGGCAACTTGTGTATTATCAAATGAAAGGTTCATGAAGGTTGTAATTTGAGGGCAAATATCGAACAAAAGATTTTAAAATAGGAAATTTAAGAACGAAAAACCACGCAACTATTTGCATAATCAATAGACCATATTACTAGACTTTTACAAAAGTCCTGTTAATTTGCTGGCGCAACATCTACTTAACCGCAGCAGGTGACTTTCCTTAAAGATAGTTGTGTTTTCACGCCTGACCTGTATAGAAAAACAGCGTATCTTTGCGGCCACACATGGAAAAACGTGCAAAGAAAAAGAAATTTGATCTCAGTTTGCTAAACAGGGTATTCGCCTATGTCAGGCCTTATAAGGTGCAATTTATCTGCAGTCTGTTACTCGCACTCGTGCTGGCAGTCTTTGCGCCCATACGGCCGTTTCTGATTCAGTTAACAGTTTCTAAAGCTACTGGGAAAGCAGTTGATATTCCCAGCTGGTTACGCTTTTTTGTCAGCGATCACAATATCGCTGATGTGCTGCGCTTTATTATAGCGGTCACCATTTTCCAGATCGTCTTTATTTTTATAGAAACCATCACCCGTTTTATATTCTCTTTTATCACCTCCTGGCTGGGCCAAGCGGTGGTTAAAGATATGCGTATAAGGGTATTCCACAAAATCAGTCAGCTAAATCAACGGCAATTTGATAAAACCCCGATAGGTACCCTAACCACCCGGACCATTAACGATATAGAAAGTATCAATAATATCTTTTCTGATGGGCTTATCCCGATCCTGGCCGATCTTTTCGCCATCGTTTTTACTTTGGGAGCGATGTTTTACATTGACTGGCGCCTGACACTGATCAGCTTGATTCCATTTCCGATACTTATTGTGGCCACCTATTACTTCAAGGAAAGCGTAAATAAGAGCTATCTGCGGGTGCGTAATGCCATATCCGCACTGAATGCCTTCGTACAGGAGCATATTTCCGGGATGGCAATTGTCCAGGCATTTGCCGCGGAGCGAAGAGAAGCGGAAAAGTTTAATAATATTAATAAAGAACACCGCAATGCTAATATTTCTGCCATATTTGCGTATTCCATTTTCTTTCCGATTGTAGAAATCATTCTGGCACTCAGTATGGGCTTTTTAATCTGGTTTGTCGCAGATAATAAATTGGATTCCGGTCTGCTGGTCTCCTTTATCTTATATCTAAATCAGATATTCAGGCCGCTAAGAGTGATTGCCGATAAATTCAACGTACTCAAGATGGGTATGATCGCTGCAGAAAGAGTTTTTAAGGTCATGGAAAACGACGATATACAGCCGCAGGTGAAACCAGGAGATTATAACCCGGAAAAAGTGAAAGGTGAAATCCGTTTTGAGCATGTTAGTTTTGCCTATAATCCGCCCCATTACGTTTTAAAGGATATTGATTTCCATATTGCTCCAGGCCAGACCGTAGCCATTATCGGCCATACCGGTAGCGGTAAGACTTCGATGATCAGCCTGCTGAACAGGCTATATGAAATACAGCAGGGGGCGATTAAAGTGGATAATGTTGATATCAGGCAATTCAATATTGACACCCTGCGCAAACATATTGGCGTTGTACTCCAGGATGTCTTCTTGTTTTCCGGGTCTATCCTTGAAAATATTACCCTGCGTAATCCGGACATCCCAAGAGAAGATGTTATCAATGCTGCTAAGATGATAGGCGTACATTCATTTATTATGCAGCTCGAAGGCAATTATGATTTTAAGGTCATGGAACGTGGTAATTCGCTGAGCCTCGGTCAGCGCCAATTGATTTCATTTATCCGTGCCCTGCTGTATAACCCATCCATACTGGTGCTGGACGAAGCGACTTCTTCCATTGATACTGATAGTGAAATCCTGGTGCAAAATGCCATTGACAAACTCATCAAGGACCGGACATCAATTGTTATCGCACACCGCCTTTCCACCATCCGTAAGGCGCATAAAATCATTGTGCTCGATAAAGGGGAAATTAAAGAGGTCGGCACCCATGATGAATTACTGCAGCGTAACGGTTTTTATACTAAATTGCATCAGATGCAATTTGCAGAACAGATGCAATCTGTCTCCTAAAAAACCGGGTATGGATTATGGATAACCCCCTTATTAAGATAGAAGACCTGACGGTTAGCTTTGGTCCGCAACCAGTGGTGGGGCCTTTGACACTCGACATACACCAAGGGGAAACGCTGGCCATTGTGGGTGAATCGGGAAGTGGAAAATCCCTGACTGCCCTTTCATTATTGAAACTTTTGCCCAAAACAGCGCGGTTGCAGGGGAAGGTACTTTTTCAGCAACAGCTACAAGCTCAGGAACTGAAAAAAGATCAAACTATACCCGGTCATTTTTCCATACAACATCCCTCAATAGATATACTAAGTCTTGGCCCCGAGGCACTCCAACTCGTTAGAGGCAGGCAGATCGCCATGATCTTCCAGGAGCCGATGACTTCGCTTAACCCCGTAAAAACCTGTGGTAGCCAGGTAGCAGAAGCATTACTGCTGCATACGCAAATCAGTCAACAGCAGGCTCGTCAGCAAGTGATCCAGTTATTCACTGATGTACAGCTACCAGACCCTGAAAGTGTTTTTGACCGCTATCCGCATCAGATCAGTGGGGGCCAGAAACAAAGGGTTATGATTGCGATGGCCATGAGTTGCAAGCCAGAATTATTGATCTGCGAT
>DATJDF010000091.1:0-7854 GCA_035497555.1 Arachidicoccus sp.
AGATCGTACAGGAGCAGATCGTCGGACCTACACTTGGTCAGGCAGCTGTTACAGGTGGTTTAATTTCTTTCGGCTTATCCTTTATTGTCATCTTTGCGCTGATGTTGCTGTATTTTAACACCGCGGGATGGATTGCAAATATTGCCTTGGCACTCAACTTACTTTTCACAATCGGGGTGCTCAGTGCGATGGGCTTTACACTCACCGCGCCGGGGATTGCGGCACTGGTACTCACCATTGGTATGGCGGTGGATACCAACGTAATTATATTTGAAAGGATTAAGGAGGAGATCGCGCGGGGTAAAGGCTACCTGCATGCGGTGGACGACGGATACAAACGGTCTTATGCGCCGGTACTTGATGCGCACGTAACCACTTTACTTACCGCCATTATTTTATTCTCATTTGGTCTTGGTCCGGTACTTGGTTTTGCCACTACGCAAATTATCGGTATCCTGCTTTCTTTATTCTGCGGTATCCTGGTTTCAAGATTAATTTCTGATATCTATACGAATAAGAACCGTCACTTTAATTATTTTACCAAAATATCCCGTAAAATATTTTCACACCGTGCTATACCATTTGTAAAGTATCGCAAGGTTGCCTATGTGATTTCTATTTTTGTGGTGATTTTTGGGATTGGCTCTTTCTATAACGGCTTTAATGAAGGGGTGGAATTCTCCGGTGGACGGAGCTATACCATCAAATTTGAAAAAGCGCCCAATCAGGATAAAGTGCGGGATGATCTGAAAGCTTTATTCAAAGAAACGCCAATTATTAAGACGGTGAATATTCCGGAACAGTTGAATATCACTACTTCTTATAAGATCCATGAAACCGGTAAAACAGTTGACACGCAGGTGGAGACAGAATTATTCCAGGGCCTGAAATCTTATTTACCGGCAGGGACAACGCTAAATGAATTTAAGTCAGTTTATATTCAGAGTTCCCAGACGGTACTGCCAACAATTTCAAAAGAATTGAAGTCAGGGGCAACCAAGGCAACGGTATTTGCCATCATTGCCATCTGTTTATACATATTCATACGGTTTAGAGACTGGCGCTTTTCCCTTGGAACAATTGTGTCCTTGATGCATGATGTGTTGGTTACTTTAATTGTATTTAGTTTCTTCAGAAATATTGTACCGTTCCCTCTGGAAATTGACCAGCATTTTATTGCTGCCGTTCTGACCGTTATCGGGTTCTCCATGAATGACACGGTTATTGTATATGACCGTATCCGTGAGGATGCCGGAATACTACATACGCTGGATAAGGAAACGATCATTAATAAAGCGATTAATGAAACATTGAGTCGTACGATTATGACTTCATTGACTGTCTTTTTAACCATCCTGATCCTGTTTATATTCGGTGGTGAAGTAGTCAGAGGGTTTGCATTTGCAATGCTGATAGGGGTTATTACCGGTACTTATTCCTCTATTTTTGTCGCAGCACCTATTCTGATTGATTTTGCGAAGAATAAACCGCTTGGCAAACATAAAGAGCAACCTGCAACGCATAATACACACGGCAAGTTGCATCCTTAATAAGGCAGCGATCGATAAGCACTCATGTATATAAGATGAGTGAATCATAAAATACAATAACGCCCCTAATCTAAGACAGATTAGGGGCGTTATTTTTGGCAGATACGGGGTGGTCAAAGCCCTTGAATCATAAAAGCAAATAGCAGGTCCCGCCAGGACCTGCTATTTGCTTTTGTCTATTAGCACAAAAATTTGCCTCAGACTTTAAATCTGAATTTGCCGGCTTAAAGTTCCAGCAATGCCTGTACCGGGTTTTTACTGAATAACAGTAATTCCGGGGATTCAAGAAGTTCTTTGACACGTACCAGGAAACTGACACTTTCTTTGCCGTCAATAATGCGGTGATCATAACTTAACGCTACGTACATCATTGGACGGATGACCACCTGGCCATTTACAGCCATGGGACGTTCCTGAATTTTATGCATCCCGAGTATAGCACTTTGAGGCAAATTAATAATAGGGGTACTCAGCAGGCTCCCAAAGGTCCCGCCATTTGTAATGGTGAAAGTGCCGCCCTGCAATTCCTCTATTCCTAATTTTCCGTTACGGGCCTTGGTCGCCAGTTCAATGACATTTTTTTCAATGTCCGCCATGCTTTTACTTTCGACATTGCGCATCACCGGAACTGTAAGTCCTTTTGGCGTACTGACGGCGATACTGATATCGGCGTAATCGTGGTAGACCAGTTCATTGCCGTCTAGATAGGCATTTACGGCAGGCCATTCACTTAATGCGATGGCGCAGGCCTTGCTGAAAAAGCTCATAAAGCCAAGTCCTACACCGTGCTGCTCCTTAAATTTATCTTTATATTGTTTGCGGATTTCCATAATACGCGTCATGTCTACTTCGTTGAAAGTAGTCAGCATGGCGGTGGTGTTTTTGGATTCTACAAGACGACGGCTGATGGTTTTACGAAGATTGCTCATTTTTTCCCGACGTTCACTACGCGAGAAGAGTGGAGCACCTTGGAAGGTTTGCTTGCCTGGATTGGCTAATGCTGCGAGTACATCATTTTTCATGATACGACCGCCAGTACCACTTGCCGTAATCGTTGCAGGGTCAATTTTTTTGTCCGCAATGATAGCAGAAGCCACCGGACTCGCCTTAAGGTCAACAGGCGCTGCATTTGCAGTGGCTGTCGGCTGGGTTGCCTGCCCGGCCGCAACGGCTTGTTCGGCCTGCACGGGTGCTTTAGTGGCAGCTGCTGGCTGCCCCGTCTGAGCAGCTGCTCCAACAGCTACATCTGTATCGATTTTTGCAACAAGATCACCAATTTGCAATACATCATCAATTTTAGCAACCAGGCTGATTTTCCCGGCTTCCTCCGCATTAAGTTCGAAAGTTGCTTTTTCACTTTCTAATTCTGCGATCGGTTCGTCTCTTCTGACCAGATCGCCCTCTTTTTTCAAAAAATTGACGAGTGTAACTTCCGTTATAGATTCGCCTATCGTTGGAACAGTGATGTCGATTACGCCCTTTCCGGCGGCCTTAGCTGCAGGAGTTGCTGCGGAAGCTTGCGCTGCAGGTTCTGCAGCGGGTTGATGTGCCTCGGGTGTGGCCGCTTGTGTTGAAGCAGCACCGTCAGAGGTGCCGGCACTGTCAGTCGGCTTTTGTGCCTGGTCATCAATTCTGGCCAGAACGTCGCCAATTTGTAAGGTCTGGTCTTCCTCTGCTACTGTTTCAAGAATCCCGGCCTGTTCTGCGTTAACTTCAAAAGTAGCTTTTTCGCTTTCAAGTTCTGCGATCACTTCATCCCGGTTAACATAATCGCCGGTTTTCTTGGTCCATTTTATTAAGGTAACCTCGCTAATCGATTCACCCACCGTGGGCACTTTTATATCTATCATACGAATGTAATTTAAGGTGCATTTAAAGGTAGAATGATTTGTACATTATTCCACCTTTCAGCCCTTTATATTTCTATTTTATATTTTAATTCTGTTTGCCTCAAATCAAATGGAGAAAGCTGTATCCAAAATTTCTTCCTGTTCAACTTTGTGGATTTTTGCATACCCGGTAGCGGTGGAAGCACTGGCATTTCTGCTGATGACACCATAAGGAAATGCTTTAAAATTGGTTTGCAGGAAAGTTGCGGCCCCCATATTCTGAGGTTCTTCCTGCACCCAAAACCAAATTGCATTCTTGTATTTTTCGTGCAAAGAAATAAGTTGCTTTTCGGGTAGCGGATATAATTGTTCCAGACGGATAAGTGCGATATCAGTACGTTCTTCCTTGCGTCTTTTTTCATCAAGGTCGAAATAAAGTTTCCCGGAACAAAGTAATACTTTCTGGACTTTTGACTGCTCAACTGTAGCGTCATCGATCACTTCCTGAAAACGAGTATTGCCAGCAAAATCTTCTGTTCTGCTATAGGAATCCGGGTGTCTCAGATTGGCCTTGGGCGACATATTGATTAAAGGTTTCCTGAAGGACCATTTCAACTGGCGACGCAGGGCGTGAAAGAAATTGGCAGCGGTGGTAATATTGGTCACAACAATATTTTGTTCTGCGCAACTTTGCAGGAATCTTTCCAATCGGGCACTTGAGTGGTCCGGTCCGCTGCCTTCATAACCATGAGGGAGCAGAAGGACTACACCACTCATTATCCCCCATTTAGATTCTGCACTTGTTATGTATTGGTCAATGACCATTTGTGCCCCGTTCGCGAAATCTCCATATTGTGCTTCCCAAACGGCTAATGTATTAGGATTGGCCATAGCATAGCCATATTCAAAGCCCATAACGGCATATTCACTTAACAGCGAATTATATACCCTGAATTTAGTATTCGGATCGCTTGATAGATGACCCAGCCGATTGTATTCCTGGTTGGTATTTTCATCATATAATACCGCATGGCGTTGTGCGAAAGTTCCTCTTTTTACGTCCTCGCCGCTTAATCGTACCGTTTGCTCCTCCACCAGCAGGCTGGCGTAGGCTAGGAGTTCAGCTGTTCCCCAGTCAATCAGTCCCTCTTTTTCAAAAAGGGCTCTCTTGTCATTCAGTAATTTCTTAATTTTGCGCAGTGGATTGAAATCATCCGGCCAATGCAAAATTTTCTCCATCAGGCTGTTTACCTGTGAAGTTTCTATTGCAGTATCGGGGGAGACCTCAAAATCTTCCGGTGTTGAGAACCGCAGACGTTGCCACCACTGTTCCGGCGTCTGCAATTTATAGGGAAGCGGCTTTTGATGTACCTCATCAAATCTTTCCTGTAGATCGTTCCAGAATTTAGTCTCCATTTCTTTTGCGAGTACCTGAGCATCTTTTTCACCATTGCGGGTGAGAAATTCCATATAGACCTCCCTTGGGTTCGGGTGTTTGTCAATCAGGGAATAAAGATGTGGCTGAGTAAACTTAGGTTCATCGCCCTCATTATGGCCGTGACGGCGATAACAGAGTATATCTATATAAATATCCTGATGAAATTTTTGCCTGAACTCAGTTGCAATTTCAGCGGCTTTCACCACGGCTTCAATATCATCCCCATTGACATGGAATACGGGTGATTTTGTAATGCCGGCAATACCGGTACAATAATCGGAACTACGGGCATCTTCATAGTCGGTTGTAAAGCCAATCTGGTTGTTTATAACCAGGTGTACCGTACCCCCCACATTATAGCCCTTTAGCTCGCTCATTTGCGCTACTTCGTATATAACACCCTGGCCAGCCAGCGCCGCGTCGCCATGAATGAGAATAGGCAGGATTTTATTATATTCAAAATTGTATAATACATTAGCTTTTGCCCTGGCAAAACCCAGTGCAACGGGGTCGACAACTTCCAGATGAGAAGGGTTCGGACATAATTGCAGATTGATTTTATGTCCGTCGGAGGTGATAAAATCACTTCTGAATCCTAAATGATATTTTACGTCGCCGCTTCCCTGTGTCTTATCCGCAGGAATAACACCTTCAAATTCACTGAAGATCTGTTCGTAAGTCTTCCCTAATGTATTTGCCAGTACATTGAGCCGGCCACGATGGGCCATCGCAATTACAGCTTCTCCAACCCCGTTTCTGGCAGCTACATGAATAACGGCATCCAGTGCAGGAATGAGCGCTTCACCACCTTCGAGTGAAAACCTTTTCTGACCGATGTATTTTGTATGAAGAAATTTTTCGAAAATAACGCCCTGATTGATTTTCTCAAGGTTCCGCTTGCGTTTTTCAAGTGTGGGAACTTCCAGTAATCTGCTTTCAACAGCATTGATAATCCAGTCGTAAATCTCAGGATCAGCAATATAGGTAAATTCTGCTCCGACAGATTCGCAATAGAGCTTTGTAAGTTTTTCAATTATTTGCTGTAAAGTGCCGTTTGGGAGCCCAATGAACTTCCCGGCCTGGAATTTTTTGCTTAAATCGCCGTCCGTCAACCCGTAATATTTGATTTCCAGGTTAGCATGCCGGTCCTTCCGGTCGCGAATGGGATTGGTTTTAGCAATAAGATGCCCTCTTTGACGGTAATCATGTATAAGTTTATATACGCTGAATTCTTTGGTTAACTGAGCTCCGTCCACACTTGCACTTTCTGTAGATGCCTGTGGTTCAGTTGCGACTGCGTAATCAAATCCTTCAAAAAATTTTCTAAATTCTGGGTCAACGCTTAATGGATCTTGTGCAAAGTCTTGATACAATCCTTCAATAAATGAAGGGTGGGAATTGGTTATATACGAGAAATCTTTCATATCTCTCCAGTGGATTTGTGAGATTATTATAATTAAATGCAAATATCAAATATTCCCTTCTAATAAAACCTTAATGTTAGGTTTATTTTTTGAACAAACGGTTGTGGGTCTATTTGTTGGAATCCGCAATAATTCAAAAAAAATTTTTCCTTTCAGAAATTTGGTCTACATTTGCAGTCCGAAAAAACAGTTACTCAAAAAAGAATTTTTTAATGGCAAATCATAAAGCTACCAAAAAAGACGTACGTCAAGCGGCAAAACGCCGGGATAGAAACCGCTATTACGGTAAGACTACCCGCAACAATATTCGTAATCTGAAAGCTTCTGCCGATGATGCAGCTTATGATGCTGCATTGCCTTTGACAGTCTCTATGATTGATAAATTGGCAAAACGCGGAGTGATTCATAAAAATAAAGCTAATAACCTGAAAAGTAAATTAGCACGGAAAACCGATTTTAAGAAAACTGCTTAATTGCAGATAGACTGAGTCGTTTTTTCACAACGAATTAGAGCCAGACAGTAAAATTTAAGATTATTGTCTGGCTTTTTCGTGCCTAAATTAATATATCTGAATATTAGTTATATATCCTTACAACTCACTGCAAATGCCCGGATAATTTCTGTAGAAGCAAAGGCTCTCAAATTGATTAGAGGTTGAATAAGTCAGCCAGAAGAAATCTAATTTCTTCATTTTGAATGAGTTTATTAAAAATAGTCGAAATTTGATTATCAGGCAAGGCGTTTGTAGCACTTAATGAAATAAAATCGTTATATATATGACAGGCTGCATGGCTGCCACAATTAGTATTGATTAAAAACCTTCCATTATGCATTTATTTACAGGTGTTTCTCTATTTACAGCGGTACTGTTGACGGCCGGTTGCAGTAAAGGATTACATACGGGTGAAACCCCATCAACATCAAAAACGGGCGAGGCGCCCGTACAGGAAATAAAAGTAAGTAGTGCGGTAGTCACCAACATGAATGGCTTCGCGTTTAGACTGATGAACAAAATACAGGAAACGGAACCTGAGCAGGACAATATTTTTGTTTCACCCCTCAGTTTACATATGGATTTAGGCATGCTGCTTAATGGGGCAGAAGGTAACACTTATGATGAAATGGCTAAACTGCTGGATGTAAATAACCTGAGCCTGGAGGATATCAATAAGGTTTATGGTACACTGTTGGATAAACTGCCTAATATAGATCCAAAAGTCAAATTAGGCCTATATAACTCCGTATGGTATAAGAAATTAATCCCATTTGAACCTGATTATTTAAAAGGATTAAAAGATGATTTTCAGGCAGAAGTAAGCGGCCTGGATTTTAAATCGACAGACACCTCTTATATTAATAAATGGGTCCGGGATAAGACCAATAATAAAATCCAGAAAGTACTGGATAAGATTGATGGTCAGGATGTCATGTACCTGCTGAATGCACTTTATTTTAAAGGATCATGGTCGACGCAATTTGAGAAAAGTAAGACAATTGATGCAGATTTTCACCTGGAAAACGGCCAGACCAGCCGTGTAAAAATGATGAATAACACAGACGACTTTTTTCATTATGATGGGGTTGATTATGCAGCGATCCGGCTTCCCTATGG
>DATJDF010000092.1:0-27210 GCA_035497555.1 Arachidicoccus sp.
GGGCCGAGCCGATATTACTGACCAAAGCCGCAATCAGTACCACAATAATCAGCCCTTTCATTCCCTCCGGGAAGAGTTGGGTCACCATTACCAAATAAGCTTCATCAGGGTTTTTCAGGTGTGGAAAGAGTACAAAACACAGAATTCCCGGCAATATAAATAACGGCACATCCAGAATCTTTAACCAGCCAATAAAATTGGCACCCAGCTGGCCCTGCTCTAAATTCCTGGCACCCAGTACAGTCTGTACCATTGACTGCTCCGTACACCAGAACCAGACACCCATAACCGGATAACCCAGTATGATTGCGATCCAGGGGTAATTGGCGTCTGAGGCGGGAAGAAAGAGATTCCAATAAGACTTAGGCGTTTTTGCGATCAAAGCACTCATCCCGCCCACTTTCTCGATGCCGATCAGTACCAGTAATAAGGATACTGCGATCAGCAGTATCATCTGGAACACATTGGTATAGGCGATGGCCTTCAGTCCACCTGCAGCAGCAAAAAATGTCGCGAGTACAATCATGGCCAGCACAGCAGCCCACATAGGAACATTGAGCAGTTGTTGTACCAGGATGCCGCCTGCAAATAAACCGAGTGATAACCAGGAAATAAGTATCGTGATCAGTGTATACCAGGCCAGTATATTACGGGTTTTGGGGCCAAAATGGAGTCCCATATACTCCGGAAGGGTAGAGATTTTAGCCTTGAGGTATTTTGGCGCAAAAACCATGGCCAACAGGCCGATAAAGACAAATGCATACCATGCAAAATTACCTGCTACCACACCAGTTGAATAGCCTATACTGGCAGAAGCAATCAACATCGACGGGCCCACATTCGTACCCCACATATTAAGGCCGATGCTGGGCCAGCCGAGTGAATGCTGTGCAAGAAAAAGATTCTCCCCTTCCTTGCGCTTTTTAATAAAGCTGACATAATACCCCAGGCCAAAAAGCAGCACCAGATAAATGATGACGACGATAAAATCGATCGGCTTTAATGCATTGTATATACTATTCATAAAATCGTTGATAAAGCTTCAGACAGCGGTTCTATTATAACTATAATTAAAGTCCGGGAAGTCCGTGTTTTTCAAGTAAACTGTCAATACGAACAGGCAGTCCCGTTCTTAACGAAAGATCCATTGCCTGTAGTACTGCGACTGTACCCACCGCTTCCTGAATATTAGGGTAGGCATTGCTGCCGTCCAGCAAGCTCTGAGCAAAATACTCCATATAATTCTGGTATTCACCCGCGTGATGACTCTTACCTTCAAAACGAAAATAATGTTTCAGTCTGTGCTCCCATGTCTGGATACTTTCTTTTCCCTGCTTATCTGTAATGGCATAGCGCAGATCCATATAATCGCCCTGACTGCAGCCTTCGCTGCCCCGAAGTATGGTACTCATTTCACTGTCACGTGTCACAGGTTGCACCGGTCCGGTGTAACAGCCGCTGACGCGGGCTACGCGGCCGTCTTTTGCCTTAAAAATAAAATGCATGGTATCCTCATGATATAAGCCTCCCTTACGCCCATTAGGACTAAGCATTCCATAACCCATTACTTCTTCTAACTCCGGCAAATACCAACGAATAAAATCAACAGGATGGCTGAGTCCGCCGTAAAGCCATTTAAATGATTGTTGCAATGACCAGGGCTTTTCTAAAAACCAGCGGTGATCTGCATGATAATAGGCTTCAATAGTCACTAAGTCGCCGATTAACCCGGCTTCATAATCTGCTCTTTGCTGGCGCATCGGTTCAAAAAACCGAGAGCTTTGTCCAATAAAACATTTGCGACCGGTTTTTTCACTTAAAGCTATTAATGCTTTTGCATCTTCCAGTTGATCGATAAAAGGCTTTGTACAAATAACGTGTTTACCATGTTCCAACGCCATTTTTACATGGGCGGCATGTAAATGATCGGGGGTGTAAATAGCGATAATATCCAGGTCGGGATTTTTCAGTAAATCCTGATAATCCAGTGTATAATTGGCAAAATGGAATTCTTCTACCCGCTTCTGGCAGCGTGATTCATCTTTATCACATATGATCAACAGCTCAAGTAAAGGGCTGGCAAGGGCAGCAGACATGGCGCTCCTACCCTCACCTAGCCCTAGGATGCCTATTTTTAATTTTTTCATTATTATCGAATTACTATTTATTTATTTTACTATCTTTTATTAATTATGCTGATCACTAAACCTGATCCACAAAATTTACCGGTTCCCCGTTAAATTTTGAATGGGCCAGTGGGGATCGGTCACTTTTTCTTTCAGCAAATACTGATACTGGGGCTCCAGTCCCGCACTCCTCTTAATCTGATCAGGCACTTGCGGACCGTTGTTTTCCCACTTATTACCAGGACCATTGGCATTTTTCATTGTTTTTAATTCCGGGCACCAGTTATTACGAATGGTAATATGTGCGGAGCCTTCATCTAAATAAAAATAGAACCAGTGATCCGGATCATGTGGATAGGGCGCTTTATAAATGGAATCAATGACATTATTTTCAATGAGTGAGCCCGGTTGATTAGATAAAGTATAAATACCGCCTACATCATACATCCGTTTGCCATAATGCGTAACTTTATTGGCACGAATGATATTGCCGGACATTGCATTTTTCAATTTAGTCCAGCCCCATCCTACGCAGATTCCTGAATAAGAAACTTCGCTGATTTCATTGTGTGCAATAAGGATATTTTTTACATACCCGGCACTGATCCCTACACAACCCCAGTCCTCGTTAGTGACATCGGTGATTAGATTATTGACGATCACTTCATCAGTGGCTACTTTTCCGGGATCTTTAGGATTATACGGAAGATGAGTCTCAAAACTTTCATCTCCATAAGAACCAATCTGTATCCCTGTTCCTCCAATATCTTTAAACAGATTACCATGGATGGTATCCATATAAGTGCCTTCTATCAAATCCAGACCGGTTGAAGCCAGGTGCTCAAACCGGCAATTGTCAAAACGGATATGATGCGCATTGCGAACTGATACCGCCGCGGCCGGGCGTCCTATCCAGGCCTGGTTCTCCAGTCCCGCTTTTTCGGGCGTACCCGGCTGCTGTAATTTATAGGCGTCCAGTAAATACATACCGGCCTGCAGGGGCACATGGCCCTGCTCTGAAGGGCGCAGCCAGCCGGCATACTGAAAATTCAGCCCTTTAAACTGTAGATAGCCTACCTTATGCTCCTCAGTTCCCTCTATTTTAAGCGTCGTTGTCAGGTAGGGAATAATCGTTGACGCCTGGGAGAGCCGCTCACCGGGGCGGGGCCAGTAATATAATTTCTGTGCATGCCGGTCTAAATACCATTCACCGGGCTGGTCCAAAAAGGCAAGTGCATTGGTCAGGTAAAAGGCTGAATTACCGGTCTTTTCTGAGATCCAGGGCGCGGGCCAGGGATGTTCGGATTGTAATTTGGATTCCGGCTGATAAAAATGCAGCTGCATACTATCGCCCCGAATCCTTGCACTGCGAACCCTTAGCTGTGCAACCGCCCACCATTGATGGATGAGCATTTCCATCCCAACTAAATATTCCAATCCATCAGCCCCCAACTTCAGACCGGATTTACCCGGCCATGGGATCCAGCAGCTTTGATCCTTATGATCCCAGCTCAATATCCGGTCCATCACCCGACCCGTACTTCCGCCATTGACAGATTCTGCCCGGACGGCTTTTTTCCCGTCTACCCAAAATTGCCTGAAATTAAGAAACTGACCTTCAGCACCCGGAAGATTCGCTACATACACATGCCCCCGGGCCGCTTCAGGCATACCGGGTATAGTCGTTTCTAAACGTTTCCAACCTTTTACGCTGCGTCCGCCACTGATAGTCGCTTTACCGGGATGTACCGCTTCAATAATGGTTGGACTGTTTATACTTCCTCCATCTTCCGGGCGGACAAACAAAGTCGTAGGCGGCGTATATACCCCATCTTCCAAATTTATCCGAATAGCCCCTTTACCGCCATTAAGTTCAGCTTTATTTTTACCCGCATTAAATCCGTTTAACCGCCGGATTTCCCGGGCAGCGCGCAGCGCGGCTGCAATAGTTCTGAACGGTGCACTCTTTTCTCCCGCATCAAAATCTGTATCATTACCCTTCGGGGAAACATAGATTTCTTTTATAGCTGCACCTGGCTTTTGCATGAAGGCGGAATCTTTGCCTGTCCATGCCGACTGCCACGTCGAAATAGGAAGTGCATTTGCCTTTACGGAAGGAGAAGCACCCAATATCAATAATAAAATCAGCAAAGAATGGAACTTAAACCTATAATTATTTTTATCCTTACAATGTATCATGATGATTGATTACGTTAGGCGACTATTATTTTCTGCGATACTTTCCTTAGCCTGTTTGTCTCGTCCTTTTGCTTTGACTATTTCGTTTTCGCATTGAAGATGGACTGCATATATCGGGCATTCGCCCCAAAATTATAAGGCACATTTCTCGGGTCTTTCTGATCCCGTGATCTTTGTAATACCAGCCAACCCGACCATTTCATTTTATCCAGGGTCTTTTTAATCCGGGGCATATTTACTTTCGGGTCCATTTCTAAATGAACCCCATCTGCATTGGTACCGTGGATCTGGCAGATCCACTTCTTTCCCAATAGCTGCAGCTCCTTGCATACGTCCCGGTTATGATCCAGCGCCACTTCAAAATTAAAATAGCTACGGATACCTTTAGAATCGATGGCTTTAAGAAGTGCCAGCTCTCCTGCGGCATCGAGCCCACTCTCAATACCGATTACGACACCGGCTTTTGCCGCTTTTTCGCCTACCCATTTTAGCCGTTCAATGACAACGGGTCTGAGTTCAGGACGCTTTATTAAATCCACATTGATACCAAATGGCAAAAACCCAATTTTCACACCCATTTGTTTCATCGTTTCTATTGAATCGCTGAACATCTGCTTCCAGGTCGGACGCTCGGCAAAAGACTGGGCATAAAAACCGGTCATAGCGATCGAACAAATGAATTGGTGATGACTTTTCGCGTCTGCCAGGAACTGATCTCTGATGGCTGGATCGGATAGTTTACTATTAAAGGTCGGCCGGTCGCCCAGTCCCCCCATATCCACTTCTATACCGTCAGCACCCAACTGTTCGCTCAGCGCAAAAGATCCGATTTTCTGGCGCTGGTAAATCATCAGATCCGCGATACCGATCCGGTAGCGCTGTCTGCTGGCCGTTTCCCTGACACCATCCGACCATAGTCCCCTCGGCCCGGCAAGCACCGTTGCTGTCAACAGAACTGCCGCAGTGGTCAGAAATTCCCGACGAGGCAGCATCCGTATTTCACTTTCGCCGCTACTATCCGACAAGTTAAAGCCTTCTTTTATTGACCTATCCAATTTTTGCGATTCAGATGACTTATCTTCCATTAGCATGTTTTTAAGGTTCTATTCCTATTTTCTATGCCTTTGCTGTTAAATAGGATTCATTTTAATCAGCCCAATTAATTATTTTTTTACTATTTGGAAGCTTTCGTCTTTGCCGCCTGCATCGCCTGCTGATACACTTTTACCAGTGCATCATATCCTTTAATGGCATCTGCCGGTAAATGCTGACCATGGTCGCCAAAGGCGTAAAGTGCTTTTTCAGGTTCAACCGTCACCGCTGACTCGTCAATTTTGCCATTTTTTTCTATATCCGATAGATTCAAATGAAAATAACGGGCAACAAACCGATAGAGCGCATTTCTTTTTGAAGGGCCATAGTCATGACTTTCTGCAGGTAGATGTACATTACGCACCAGATCGGAAGCGTCAAAATAACCGTAGACTTTCTGCAAATAAGGAAAATCATGTTCAGGCATATTAGCCGTCCAGTCATGTCCGTCAGAAATCAGCAGCTGCGGGTTCGGCGCTGCCATAGCGGCGAGTTCGACATTATCCGTGCCCCCGCCGCATTCGTGAATCCCCTGGCCACTTTCACAGGGGCAACCGCCATAGAAATAAGAAGAAACCGCCACTACCGGTGCACTGAGTTTAATTCTTGGATCCATTGCTGCCATCAATACAGTATGACTTCCACCACCCGATCCGCCGCTAATGCCCACTCGGTTGGTATCCACATCAGGTAAACCAACGACATAGTCCAATAAACGGATCGCACCAAGTGTCTGAACGGTAAGTGATAAACTCTTTCTGTGGGCAGTTCCCGGAAATTGCAATAAGGATTCTCCCCAGGCAAACAGGTCATAACTAATAGCCACTGCTCCCAGCCGGGCCAGGGTCCCACAACGCAGCTGGCAGTCTTTGCGGTAACGCTGCTGCGGCCAGTGCCCATCAGGGCTGAGCATAACCGGCAGTTTTCCCCTCCGTTCGTTTTCGGGTGAATAAATTGAACCATTAAGGTATAATCCCGGCAGTATCTCCAGGGCAAAATTGCGCACAGTATACCCGTCAAATTTACGAATCGGGGTCAAATAGATCGGGGTTTTCGGCCTGGGCGGCAGTGGCGATAGTCCCGCGGCTGCATATAGTTCCGGCCGAATTGAATCCCTGCGTTTCAACCATGAACTCCGGTCATGGTACTGCGCAGCAATCCGGTCCAGTTCTGCCCAGCCTTCCTTTACCGGCCAGCGGTAGTATTCGTAGGATTTGAGTTCATATTTATGATCGCCGTCCGGATTTACTTTCATATCCAGCGGACCCAGGACTTTTTCAAATGTTTCTTCCAGACTAGGTCTGAAACGCCAGAAGGCATAAGTCACCCATTTATCAGTGACCATATCCGGGTTATAGCGGATCTTAACCTTGTATTTTTCTTCAATCAAATGCAGCACTTTCACAAGGGGCATTTTATAAAGGCTGTCTGTATTCTGATTGACACCCTGATAGATTGGCCCAGTGGCAGGTTGGCTGTGCAGGCCGCTGAAGCAGCCTGCCAGCAACACCACCAAACCTATAAAACATCTTCTTTTTACCGCTGCACGCCGGTTAGAATTTTGCATAATCATATAATATCCTCCATATATTTAGATATTCAGGGCCATTCATTTTATTCAGGGATAGGTGCTGTATATCCTGCCAGTGCAGGCCATTTACCATCCTTAATGGGAACAGGCTTCAGTTTAGCGGGATCAATGACGACATGCTTGATCCGCTTACGCCGCCAGGTATAGACCACATGAATCATCCCATCGCTGGTCTGGATCACAGATGGATAAGAATACTGGCTGATTGGAGAATCTTCCAATATACAGGCGGCTGACCAATGTATACCGTCTTTGGAAATTGAAAGGTTTAAAGGCGTTCTGGCACCTTTCACTTTACCGTCCGGCGGCAACACATGATTATATACCAAAACCTGACGACCATCCTTCAAAGTAACTGCATCAGTACCGGAATTATTATTCGGAAGCTTGGTCTCTGTAAGCGGTGACCAGGTTTGTCCATTATCCTTTGACCAGGATGCCAATATAGCGCGGTTCCGACTCCGGCAGAGTAGCTGTAATACATGGCCGGGATGAAACAGGATACTTGGTTGAATCCCGCCGTCTGTGGCACCTCTATCAATCTGACCGGTCATTTCCCAGGTCTTAGCAAAATCAGTTGATTTTTCAATATGTACATTCCAGCCGCCATCTCCTTCTGTACTGGAAGGGCTTAGCAGTGTTTTACCATCTGATAGCAGCACTGGCTTATTTTTGATAGGTCCCAAGAAACCTTCCGGTAATGCTTTCGGATTTCCCCAGGTCAGACCGCCGTCTTTGGAACGGATTTCCCAGCCCTTCCATTCAGAAGGTTTGGGTCCTATCTTGTAAAACAATATCAGATCTCCTCCTGGCACCTGATAAAGTACCGGGTTCCAGGTAGGATACCGCAGGGTATCATTTTGTATTCCATTAGCTACAGATACCGGCGCAGTCCAATGACCATTTTCCAATCGGCAGACCCAGATTTCAACATCGGGATTACGTTCTTTGGTTCCGCCGAAAAAGGCGGCTACAAGCCCTTTAGGCGTCTCTGCGATCGTTGCCGCATGACAGGAAGGAAAAGGTGCTGTATCGTAAATAAATTCATCTTTAATAATGCCATCTTTCCAGAAAACCTTCTGGGCATTAAGACCGGTTGTTAATCCCAGGACGCATAAGACTAGCACCAGGGTAGAGATGTGTTTCTGGAAATATTGAATCTGCTTTGAATAGTTCATCTTCATTAAGTTTTTTGTATAGAACAATTTGGCCTTTAAATAGCTTATTTTTTAGCAGCCGCTTTTTTTGCCTTTGCTGCCTGAACATAATTTTTAAATAACTGATGCCAGTTGCGCCCATGCGCATTAAGATACTGCTCATTGCGGGTCTTGTAGATTTCGAAAATACCGGAAATAGACTTCATACTTTTGAAATCTATGGCCTGCTCCCGAGCCTGCTCCAGATTGGTGAGGATAACTTTTGTTTCTTCTGCTGTCAGATCAGGTACAATTGCCTGGTAGCCTTTCAGGGTAAAGGCAACTTTACCTATCGTATATTCATCGAGGATCTGTGCCACCTGTTGCTCAGAAAGATTGCTTCTCAGCCCATCCATTAAATCTTTATGTACCGCTCCGGGTAAAGAAGACTGCACAATAATCTTCCGGTCCAGTTCTGAAAGCTTCTGTCCGGTCCCGGGATTTAACCCTGCCGGCACTTCTGTATAATCGTGTGACTTGTTCCAGCTATAAACAGCTTCCAGGTGCCGATAAATTATGTCTTTGACCTTTGCTGCTTTTTGCGAATCATTGAGTTGTAATTTTGCGACCCAGCCTGCTGCCTTTTCCGTTAATCCTTTTTTGTCTTCTGCTGTCAGTACAGAAGTCCGGACAGTCTGAGCCGCCTGCCTGGACTGAATGTTATCACCGCCCGAATTGGCATTCACATGCTGGGCATTTACCGCAACGACGCTGGTCAGGATAAAGGCTAAACACAGACCAAGGCATAAATTCCGGCTGCCTTTTACCACCGGATCGCTGTTATTTGTTATTTGATGTAAGCTCATTTTTTTATAATTTTATTCTTTAAAATTTATTTGAAACACTGTATTATTACCCTTATTATCAATATCCGGATACTATTCACAATCAATACCGGTTTTTCATTTATTGACTTTCCTTTGGCAATATACCCGTGAATATATAGTTGCCGGAACCAACACTTAACTCATGCTTTTCTCCTAAATTTATAAGTAAATTTTTTCCAGCATCATCCTTAACCTCCGGGCCGCTACCACCCTCACGTATATCAAGTAAGCCTGCCGGGAATTTCAACCGGGCCGACGCATTTGGAGGAACGGTGACTTTCCAGCTCCACCGATTCCCCTTCTTTTCCCAATCACTACTGATCAGCCCATATGCAGAGCGGTGCGTTGCCCGGACAAACTTAAGCGGTCCATTGATCTTGGGCGCCATTACTATTTTCCCGAACCCAATCCCATCTGCATGTTTATCGCTGGCGATACCTGCCTGATTTTCATAAAGCCAGATGAGTAAATCTCCCAAGAGCATAACATGATTTTGGGAGTTCATCGCAGGGTTTGCCGTATTCCCATTCCACAATTCCCAGATGGTGGTAGCCCCGTTTGCGACCATATAACCCCAGCTGGGATAGCTTCTGTTGCCGGCCAGCCTGAGCGCCAGATCATTTCGTCCATAGGCACTCAAGGTGCGTAACAGCCATTGTGTCCCTATTACGCCTGTACTGATATGGCCATGATAAGTTTTCTCTGTTTTATCTGCGATATGCTCAAAAACGGCCTGCTCGCTAGCTTTTGGGACCAGCCCAAAAGCTAGCGGTAACAAATTAGCCGTTACTGAATTATTGCCATAATACTGTTTATCCCGATCAAAGAATTTCTCCTGGAAAGCTGTCCTCATTTCCCGGGCCATGGGACCGTAAATAGCTGTATCCCCTATCTTGCCTGAAAGCCCTGCAAACCCTTGCATCAGTTGGAGGTCATGATAAAAAGTAGCAGTGGCTAAAAGTGCACCGGAGGTCATTTTAGCCGGATTCCGGCTATGGATCAGCTGTAAGGAATCGGGGGGCACGCACCAGTCACCATAACTATCTTTATCGATGATCCCTTTTTTGACATACTGGTGGTGCATATACTGTATCCATAACTTCATGGAACCGTAATGGCGTCTAATAGCTGCGGCATCTCCGTATTGCTGATAGAGCATTGCGGCAACTGTAAGATAGGTAGAGGGCCAGGTGACATCATCTTTATAATAAAACCAGAAATTAGGAGCAACATCCGGCAGACTGCCCATCGGCAACTGCGCATCCTCTATATCCTGCAGCCATTTGGCATATAACAGGTGATTATTGAAGGCGAAAGTTTCTCCATAAGCGCCGGTGGTCCGGTCCCCTAACCAGGGTTGCCGCTCATTGCGTTGCGGGCAATCCACCGGCATTCCTTTATAATTAGATAAGATGCCCCAGACCGCATTACGGTACACCTTGTTAATCGTAGTATCAGAACAGGTAAAGCTACCGGCCGTCTCCATAGGATCTGAGACGACCTGGCCCTCAAAATCAGCCATTGTTGGTTTACCGGGAAAATGCGCTATACTTACATACCTGAATCCATGGTAGACAAAGCGTGGGGACCATTTTTCATTTGCTTCTCCTTTGATAATATATTTGTCAGTAGACTTCGCATCTCTTAAATTAGCGGTATACAGCTGACCGGAGCCGGTAAGGCTTTCTGCAAATCTAAGTATGACAGTATCGCCCGTATGGCCCCGACCGTCTAAATGAATACGAAGCCAGCCAGCCATATTCTGCCCCATATCCACTATGACTTCGCCCGTTTTTTTCTCCTCCAATTTTACGGGTGTCAGCCGCCGCACAATCTGCATGTTCTCATTAAGTGCCGCCTGCAACCGCCCTTTTGGCGCCGCTACCAACCGGGCCGACTGCCAGCCGGTTGTGCCCTTTGATGAAGTAGGTCTGGACAAATAACCGGGCCTGTCCCATCCGCTCATTTCCATCCTCGCGTCATAGGTCTCGCCGTCGTATTCATTATTCGCCCGGATGGGTCCCATGGCAGTCAGTTGCCAGCTCGTATCACTCAATACCGTCTGACGAGTTCCATCTTCATAGTTTATTTCCAGTTGCATGCAGAGTTTTGGCATTCCAAACTGATGCCATTTCCAGGGTTTATATTCCTGACGCATGGTAAAGTAACGACCATTACCGAGTATGACACCAATTGCATTCTGTCCGGCTTGCAATAAGGAGGTCACATCCAGTGTATTATAAAAAACTGTTTTAGAATAATCGGTGGGTCCAGGTGCGAGTACTGCCTCAGATGCCTTCCGGCCATTCAAATGGAGTTCGTATAAACCGAGTCCGCTGATATAAGCAACAGCCCGTTTTACTTTTTTATGATGCTCAACCTTAAATTCCCGCCGCAGATAACGGGCAGAGAGTCTGGGAAATTTCTCGATCCTGTCAGTGGCAAATGGCTCATCCCGTCCAATCCAGTCAGCCTGCCAATCGCCCTGCTTTAGTAAACCCATTGTCCACCTGGCAGGTTCACTCCAGCCAGTATTACCGGCTGTTGTCCACACCCGGACGCGCCAAAAGAGCTGGTCCCTGCTTTGCAATAATCTACCGCCGTAGGCTACACCAATGGATCTGTCAGCGTTCAGACGCCGGCTGTCCCAGAAGTCAGGTTCGTCATTTAATAATTTCTCCATACTGGAAGCCACCTGAATCTGACAGGCCGTCTGATGAATATCCCGAAGCTTCCTGTCCCCTTCTAACCGCCAGCTAAGCATCGGCCTTAACTGCTGTTTGCCCAGGCCCGCCGGCTCATGCTTCCCAGCAGTGCGAAGATCCGTTAGGCGAAGAACTGAAGTTGTTAACTGTCCTTGTTCTATATCTTGACCAGGCCGCTGTTTATGATCTGGAATTTGCCTGCTACTTTGCCCGCAGACACTATACGACAGCCCACCGCATATCAGTAACAACATCACTTGTCGCCAGATCCGGGAAACAACTGATAAAGTATCAACAGCATAAATCGATATGTTATAATCAGTAAAAATCAATTTCAATTATTTTTTACAATTGTTTATTATAATCCTTAACCTGTTTATATGCGTTTATCCTTTTAATCTATTTGCACATAAAATGCTTGGCACTTTAATTATTAATGACGGTTACTGCCCGGTCCCAAAATAAAAATAGAGTGTCAGGGGTTTTTCATACTCTTTATCCTTGCCGTAATCGTAATACATATTTTTTCTGCCAGAAGGCCCCATGTTTTCCGCAACCTGCGACTTGGTTCCTATCGGTGTAATGCCGTGCATAAAAGAGATTGAACCTTTCGGGAAGGCAGGTGCCGTATTATAAGGCTTAGCCGGTGACTGCGGGGTAAATAAACGCAAAAAGACATCTTCATCTGCACAGATTACGGTTATCGGCCGGTTATCTGTCAGCAGCTTCATCCAGTATAAATCAGCAAAATACCCTTTAAATTCCGGGTAGATCATTTTGGGTACATTTTCACCGGTAATTGTATTATTGTAATCATTATACCAGGTGCCGAGCTGTACACCCTCCATTCGGTTCTTCCAGACCCGGAATGGACCAGCACCCATGCGCTGGACGCCTTTTACTTTTGCCTCGGGAAAATCAAAACTTACACCTGCGTAATCAAAATCATACTGATGGGGGAAATAACCTACGTCCATTTTCAGCAGGCCGTCCGGATAGATGACCCATCTTAATTTAGACAAATCACTTTTATGTTCAAACGACGCGGTAAGTACCACAGAATCTTTTTTATCTTCCATAGTAAATCCAGTGATCAGCGCAGTGCCGTCACAAAGAACCGGTCCGTTGTTAAAAGGCAGATCATCCTTACCAAACCGGATCTTTTCTAATATCCCCGTTTGACGGTTAAATTGATAACTAAAGGGTTCAGCGGCACCACCATCTACCATACGGGCTCCCTCAACTATATAGTGTGCTGCACTGCTTTCAGTCTTCAGTGAGGCATTACTGCCCAGCTGCTGTTTTAAATTTGCGATTAACTCCGCGGCTTTCCTGGCAGGTCTTTTAATTGGATAAGTTTTTTCAAGTATTACCGGACGGCCAGGTTCATTAGAACGGACCCTTAATTTTAAAAAATCAGCCTGCTCAAAATCTTTAGGCAGTTGTAACTGAAGATCTCCCCAGGCACCGGGTGCTACATCCGGAACGCCTGTACCATCCACACTGCCACTGGCTTTTACGACTGAAGATGACACCATTGTTAAAGAATCAATGCCATGATTTGCGGACTGCTTTTTATTTACCTCCGGCGCGCCTGCGTCCAGTAATTGCCAATCGTACTGCAGCTGATTGAGGTTGGTGTAACTGTAGCGGTTTTCCACATGAAAACGACCGTCAAATGCGGGTGTAATTTCCCGGTGATCAATAAAAACCGGTGACCAGATTTCTTTAATGGCATTGTAACTCCCCTCCTTTTCATGATAAGGTCCAACGATACCGTCAGGACCGTGATCCCCATCAGCATCGAGCACACCACCCCTATCGGTGCGCACGACGGCTTCATCGGCAAAGACCCACAGGAAGCCGCCGGCAGACAAAGGACTGGTCCACATCTGTTTCCAGTAATCCCCCAGACCAGCCCCCAAGCCGCCATCATAGAGCCCATGCAGAAATTCAGTAGGAAAAACAATATTATGTCCATGAAGGTGGGTACCATTGCCATAATCATAGTTGATATAATGCTGGGTATCCATACCGCCGAAGACAGCCCATGGATGAATTAAAGGCCGTTTTTGCAGATCGTAGTCGGCAAATAGCGGATCCAGTCCAAAGTTAAAACCACCTTCGTTGCCATTGTCCCACATGATGATACTGGGATGATTTTCATCATGAGCAATCATCTCTCCCACTAATTTGGACCCTACTGCCGTATCATATTTCTGATGCCATCCGGTTAACTCATCGAGTACAAATAGCCCGAGAGAATCACAGGCGTCCAGAAAATGCGCATCCGGCGGATAATGTGACATACGCACTGCATTCATGTTCATGTCTTTTAGCATCAACACATCATCTATACTCATCTGGCGATTTGTCGTACGACCAGTCGAAGGCCAGAAACTATGATGATTCACACCTTTAAATTTTATTTTTACCCCATTGACGTAAATCCCGTCTCGCTGACGGACTTCGACGGTCCTGAAGCCTATTTTCTTTTCAACCTGGTGGATAATTTTACCACCGTTTTTAAGGGTGAAACGTATCTTATATAAATCAGGAGTTTCAGGTGTCCAGCTGTGGATATTTCTGTAGGTCCCCTCTAATAAAAACACCTCCTGTTTACTTGTAGATTTGGTGGCTGTATTTCCTGATTTTTTAACCGGCTCATTATTCTCATTTGTTTTTGCACCTTCCAGTAAATCGCCAACAGGTTTACCTGCCTGGTCAAATAACTGCGCCTCAACCGAAAATCGCTCATTTTTTAAATCAGGCAATGCAACATGGGCTAATGCCTTAAAAGAGCCATCAGCTTTACCGTCTACAGAGACCCGGTCCAGAAATGCAGTAGGCATTGCTTCTAAATAAACGGGTCTGAAAATCCCGCCAAATATCCAGAAGTCCCCTTTTCGCTCCGCTTTATTGACAGAAAGGTTTGCAGAATTTTTTGCCACTGTAACTTCCAGTACATTTTCTTTACCATAACGCAAAAGTTTTGAAATATCATAGCGAAAGACATAGAATGCACCTTGATGCATGGGCCCCGCCAGCTGACCATTGATCTTGACAGTCGCATCTGTCATCACGCCTTCAAAAACGATCCTGACCACCTGCCCTTTCCATGCAGCGGGGGCATTGAATTTGTATTTGTAAAGACCTTTTTCATTTAGTCTGAGGCTATCTTTATCCAGCCCATAATTATATGCGCCAAACCCCTGTAACTCCCAGTTAGAAGGCACAGCAATCTGGCTCCATTTGCCACTGTTCTGACCGGCTGTACAGTAAAAGTCCCAGTCCACCGTATGATCTTTTCCAGTACCGGATAGCATCAGTTTCCGGGTTCCTGCTGTTAACGGTGCTGACGACACAGAAGCCGTTGTCTGTGCTTTTACCAGGCTGGCGCCAATCAACAAAATGCTAAAAAGCAGTAGCAGTCGAGCACTGTAAGTCAGCGTTGCCAGGTCTTTGATCGCAAGGCCATATATTTTATAGCTTTTACTTCTCTTATTTTCCAATGCGTTTGTTCTGTACATACTGCTGCTATTCTTATATTATTATTTATCCAATGAATAACCATATCACCTGAGAACCTAATTCAGGTGTATATTACCATAAGGGGTCTCTGTTCTAAAGGGCACCGCCGGAAATCCATCTTTATTAAAGAAATTCGGCTGTGCGACTTCTTTCCAGGCAAACCTCGCACTGACGGGAGAACGGACCTTACTACTGGACAAGATTAAATGATCTCTTTTTATGGCTACGGTTGCGGGATAATAAACCTGATCCTTGCCCGCCAGTTCAAAATAATCCAGCGGCTGACCATTCTTACTTTCCAGCCCCTTGCCTATATGCGCAAAATAAAGCCATAATTTATCACCGTGGATCTCCTTATGCTGATATAGCGGACCGCTATAAGTGACTTTTTTACCGTAGTCCTGGCTGAGGGCAATGGCGGCAAGTCTTTCACCGACAGCCCATTTACCTGTCGGATGAATCCCACCTATTCCATCCGGCAAATCGGTTGTGACAACCATGCCCGTATGCGGAATCTGAAGACATAAGGTCTGTGCTTCCCAAAACCGTGGCAAGGTCCCGTCGTCCAGCGGATAATTGCCTTTATTTTTTGAGTATTCAAAAGGGGCAATCTGTACATAATAAAATGGCAGTGAATTATTGCTATCCGACCACTGGGTACGCCACTGGTGGATTAAGGCCTGCATTTTATAGGCATATTCCAGGCTGTCATTCATAAAACAATTGGTCTCACCCTGGTACCACAAAAATCCTTTAATGGTAAAAGGAGCCAATGGTTTTACAAGCGTTGGATAAAACTTACCCGTCTCACTGTAATTGAAAGTCAGCGCAGGCACCCGGGGATTCCAGTGACTTATCTGACCACCCAGCCAGGGCTCTATCGCACTGCCGGGAATCGCGTTGGAAATCATTCCGATCGGGACTTTCAACTCTTTATATAGTTTACGCGCGAAAAAATAGGCTGCGGCTGAGAAAGAACGCAGCGCAGAATCCTGTGCTACTGACCAGCCTTCGTGATCCGGATGCGATTTTGCCATGGGTTTTCTGAGTGCCAGAAATATTCTGATCTCCGGATTATGGGCATACTCCAGTTCATCAGCGGGAGAATGCTCAAAACCGGGGACACCAGTCACTTTTTTGACTTTGCTATTTTTGCGCATTGTATATTCCATGTTGGACTGACCGGAACAGAGCCATACTTCCCCTGTTAATATATTATGCAAAGTGATCACGGGGTCAGTTTGCCCTTTAATCTCCATTTCAGCAGGTACATTACTGGGCTGCATCGGATCTAAATAAAGGATCCAATGTCCATTTCCATCTATACGGATCGATTTCTCCTGCCCTCTGAACCTCACCTTTACGGTTTCTCCTGCAGTCCCCGTGCCCCATATAGCGACTGGTTTTTTGCATTGCAAAACCATATTATTACCTAATACCTGTGGCAATATAATGGCAGCTTGCAGCTTCATGCATATCATTAGCAAAACACTGACACCGATTATTGCCATAGCTTTGCATGGTCTTCCAGTGCCACTGTACCTAAATAGCCAAAACTGAATATCTTTGATCCTTCCCATTTTTTAAAATTTAGTATTGCAGCCTTACATGATCCATAGATCTATATTATTATCTATCCGTCATCTGCAAATCGAGCTTTATTCTCCCGCAGTCTTAAAACTGGTAATATAATAGGTTGCTACCGGATCCGATTTGCCTGCATTCTGCAAGTCGTAATCCGGATCAGTAGGTGTATCCGCATCAGGAAACCTGCGCACATGCCCCGTGCGGAAAACCACCCGGCTGATTTCATGGACCGGGGCGAAAAACAGATTACGCATTTTATCCTCGCCGTTGACATTCACCGTATAAAACCGGGTTCGGGTATCCAAAGTCACTTTAATCTTATAAAGCTTTTTAGCCGCATAAGGCATAATGCTCTTATACCGGTAACCCGCCTTGGCATAAAAATCTCCGGCACTGTCCAGTGTCAGGCGGATAGCGGCGGCGCCTTTTTTATTCTGGAATTCAATATCCAGCCAGCCGTGATCGTTTTGACCTGCGATAAGTGTAAATTCTGTAGTCAATTGTTTTGATGCGGGGATAACTCTCTGGGCTTTGGCGTAGTCAAAATGATCCCCGTCTTTTAGCGTCAGGGCTTTTGTCCCGTCTTTCATGCGCTGCACCCGAACAGGTGCCTGCAAGGGACTAAAATAATTCCAGCGCTCCAGTTCTTTGCCATCGGGCATTTCATTGAATACGTCATTTGCATGACTAGCCGGCTTATCTGTTATGGGTACCGGGATGCTTGCCACCCAGATGTCTTCCTTATTCATACTATAGGTCACCCATAGTTTTCCATCAGGCACAACCCCATTGCCCTTGACAATCCCCCTTGTATATTGCGGGCCGTAAGATTTATAGGCACCACCATAGCGCATCGGTGAAATCTCCCCATTGACCAAAAACATATTGGTATAGTTCAGTCCATCCTTGCTGGTTGAGACAGCGAGCGGCCACCGGAATTCTGATGGATTATAGACAACAGCGTAAGCGCTGTCACTTGTCTTTTGGCCCCAGATTTTTGCATTGGCATTTACAAAACCAGGTGCGCGCTGCGCCGTAGATGGCCAGGTTTTGCCCCCATCTTCACTGATGGCAGTTAAGGCGTATTTCCAGAGGCCGACTACACGGCCATCTGGCAGCTGATAAGCATTAAAAGCCTTGTAATTTTTTTTGAGTGGAATCAACGGATCATTACGATCAGTTTCTTCTTCCCACTGCATCATCATAAGCGGGTCGTTCATAAGCGCATCACAGGCTGCCACAAATCCTGTGTCTTTACTGTCTTTATAAAAAGGGTAAGCAGTATTGCTTTTATTCCAGGCGGGGTTATAATGAATAAAGTAAATGGGGCCCCAGCTGCCATCGGCATGTACTTCGCGTACAACCCTGCCGATCCCCTTGCCGTCATTAGGATCATCATGCGCATGTAACACAATACCATAGAATCCTGATACCAAAAATCGCCCTGAGGGTGCCACATAAAACCCCATGCGTTGATGCATAACCGCATCAAGATTATGTGCTTTGCCTTCTACACCGGGTTTTGTCGTTCCTTCCGGGATCCGGTAAACCGGGAATACGACTTTGGGTTTTGACCAACTTACCCCATCCTCGGAACTTAATAAATAAGTTTGACCGGGTGGTACACTCTCACCTACTTTATCACTCAGATATTCAACATAAAAACGGCTATGCCAATAAGCCAGCATAGGTTGATGGTTATAGGTCCATCCATAGCCGTCTGCCAGTTCAGGGTGCTGCCGATTTGCGCGCATAATTTGCTGATTATGGACGCCTATCGCCAGGGGTAGTCGGCCATCATGATAATCTATATTCACTAATTGCTTACCCGTATAATGCACGATATCCTGCTCTTTCTGCTGGGCCTGAAGATCAAGGCAAAATATCAGCATATAGAGTATGCCAACCACCAGTAAATACTTTTTTCTATTTTTTATCCGCATATCCGTTCTTAGTTTTCGCTTAGTTTTTCGATGATAAATTCTCGTGCTTCTCATGACTATCTTTTAGTCTTTAAAAATCTGGCAATAATGACTGTATAATTGTCATTCATTAATCAGCTTCCCCGTCATAGCGTTGCTATGCTTCTGCTCACGGATCAATGATTTTAAAAAATGGCGACTTACCGGCACTACTGTCCCGTGCTTATGCTTTGCCGGTACCTTTATCCGTTGCGTTACATTTTTAAAATGACGAAAATCTCTTGTAGATACTGCACCAAAACTACCGTGGTTATACCAGTCATAATAAATCAGGTAATCCTTACCGGTTTTAAGTACTGTCGGGCCTTCTGAATATCCCGGTGTAACCGCTGCGGATACGTCACTAAACGGTCCAAATGCTGTGGTCCCAAAGGCTACTTTTATAGCACGTACCGGTCGGGTATTGTCCTTAAAGACCAGAACAAAATCATCTTTGCCTCGCTGAACGAGCGTCGCATCTATGCTACTGAAACCGGGATCAAAATACAAAGCCGGCTTTGAGAATGTCTTAAAATCAGCTGTAGTTACATAGTAAAGGCGGTGATTATTCCTTTCATCCTCGATGCCTTTTTCGAAGCGGTAGGGTATGGTGGAAGCCCAGACGATAAGGTAGGTCTTTTTAGCGGGAAGATAGGAGATTTCCGGAGCCCAGACATTCACAGTACCAGGCTCGCTTTTCATCACTGAAATCAATCTTTCCCGGGACCAGTGCAACAAATCTTTAGACTTGGCATAACCAATACCTTCATTGCCCTGCCAGCCGGCGGTCCAGACCAGATGAAAATAACCATCCGGTCCTTTCACCATAGAAGGGTCCCGCATAATTTTTTGTTTGCCTACCAGGGGCTTTAGCAATATACCAGGAAGCGCTGTCCACGAATAACCATCTGTACTGTAGATCAGGCGAAGGCCCTTATCTGCAGGTTCATGAAAAGAGGTATATACGTATGCACCCCTGTTACAACCCGCCAGTAACAACATAAAAAAAATGCCGGACAGTACGTAAAGACGTAGCGCAAAAAAGGAGGTTCGCCTTTTCTTCCCTGAAAGGTCAAGCCGCCTCACTACCGATTGCATAAATGGATATCCGCTTGATCTAACGCAATTATCTGATTTATTTTTATATCGCATTGCTGCATAAAGTATTTACGAATTTACAATCTAACTGCGGTACCTTTTTCGGCAGTCAAAGCGGACCGAAATAAGCGCGCCCTTTCAATTCATTTCTGTTTGCATTTTCTCATCTATTCCTTTTACACATCCTCTGATGCAAATCAGTCTTATTGAATACGCGCTTACCAGTCCTCCTATTCACCTAAAAATCCACCTAAAAACTTTGTCTTCTTTAATAATACGGTTTGATCCACACTTCACTACTGATGATGTATACGTCATAACCGTCTCCCTCAAGGTAGTGTGTACAGGTCATCGTTTATTTAACCTTGCAGCAGGTTCAAACAAATCAACGTTTGTCATTTTATATATCAAAAGTACATTTATATATAAATCATTTCTTACAATATATTGCCATTATATATTCAAAAATTATCCTAAACAGCTAAAATTAACCCTTGCGAATTATCTTCAATTATCGCCCGACTATTCAAAAGGCAACTAAACGATTATACAGCATTAACGCACTTATCCCAATTCATCGAGCTGACAGAACTTGCCGAATTCAACAAAAAATAAATCGCCGCGCTGATTCTAACCAATTGATTAATAAACTATAGCCCTTCAAATTGATCCAAAGTTTATTTAAAATCCATTCAGTTTTTGATAGCATCGATAAGTAATAATCTACTTATCAAATTAATAAATATTGAACCGGTTACAGTTGTAACCGGTTCAATATTTATTAAGTATTACGGAAAAAGAAGATACTCAAAAAAACTGCTGTCTAACCTGACACGCGCCGTCCAATTGCCTCTTTCTTCAGCAGATCATCTTAGATTTTATCCATAACAAGTACCCAGTCATTACCCTGGACAGTTTCTCCTGGTGGGTCAGCGTGGAAAAATCCGGTTTTATTATCAAATACAGATTCTTTGGGTTCAGTAATAGAACCATTTCTCGGGCTGTACCATTTGACCCTGAATTTTGCGCCTTTAAACGCAGCCAACTGTACGGTAAAATCTCGTCCATTAAAGGTATAGCAGAGCAAATAATTATCACCTCTGGTAGCTGCAATATAATTATAGCGCCTTCCCTGGTCTTTGATCAGGCTTGAATCAGGAATTCTTTCAAAATAGGGACGACTATAAAGCAACTGCTTCAGGTATTTTATCTGTCCGGCTGCTGTATCCTGCAGTGCCTGATGCCAGTCTTTCCTAGCACCATAGGCTCCAGACTGTTTATCCTTTCCATCATGAAACTGCATAACGGAATTCGCTCCATAGGTAAAGCCACTTGCGCCCGCAAATACGGACCAATAGGCATAACGCCGTATGGCAGCTGCATTCCATTTAGGTTGCAAGGTATCGTGCAAACCCTGGGGGATCCCTTCGTAGGAAGGTTCGGCATCGAGCGTGGGTTTTACCGGCTTTTTATTGTAGTCTACATTTACATAGCGGTAATTGTCCTCTCCATAATGCAGTTCTCCTTTTGAAGTATCCTGATCATATCGACGATGACCGGATTGAAAACAATTAAAATCCAGCCACGGCGCATCGTGAAACCAGGTCGAAGACTGTGTTCTGCCCCTGGGATGAAAAGTCATCAACTGACTTGGATCCTGGCCATGGATAATTTTACCGATGGTTTCCCAAATCGGTCTAGCTTCACTGCCCTTTATATCGCCTCCATTCAGCCAGACAATGTTTTTCTGTCCATGGTATCGGTTAGCTAAAAACCTGGCATAGGCAGCTGCGTCAGCCTGCGTAACCTTCCCTGATTTTACAACAGATCCCCAAACAGGAACCAACGCAACCACTATATTTCTTTTAGCTGCCTCTTCAACGACAAAATCCAGCAACTGCCAGTAATTAAGTACATCTGAGACCGCCGTATCAGGAAGGCTGAGTGTCCTGTTTGTTAAGGCCTTGCGGCCATAAGCGTTGCGATCATCTAAATCGTGTACGACCATCACCTGGATGACATTAAAACCTTTACTCTCCCGATCTTTCAGATAGGCGATAATAGAAGGTTGATCGAGTTTTGACAGCAAAAGCCAGCCTGTATCGCCCAGCCAGAAAAAAGGCTCGCCCTTACTATCCCTAAAATAGCGGTGATTCTCAGACACGCTGATCGGGAAAACAGGTGCAGGTATGGCATTTTCAACAAGAGTAGTTTGCCCCTTCAACTCCTTATTATCCGCCTCTTGTTGCCCACTCTGGCATGAAATACTACCCAAAATAAGGCATCCGAGCAAGAGTAGACCCCCTAACGAAAAGCGGGATCGATCTTGACTTGGAATCAATTCAGTTTGTCCTGCGTCTTGTTTATTGCTGCCGGCATAAATCTGCAATTTTGCTTTTTGGGCCGCCGGTTGCAAGTTCCTTACTTTGCTTTTCATCATGAATTTATCTTTTTCCTTGTAAGTGTCATTGACTTTGTTTAAATCTTTATCTATGCATTTTTACTGCTCTTTTAGTAACCAGTAGACCAGGTCTTTATCCGATTCAGGCAGATCAACGCCTGTACCACTCAACTTTGTTTCAGACAGGACGCGTCCGCTATTCGGATTTATTATTACTAACCGAGCCAAATGATGATTGCCCAATACTGCAGACAATGGGATTGAATACGCGTTACCGGCTTTCAGATAAAAAATCATACCACTCTTTTGCTTTAAACCATATACAAATGGACTTGTTGTTATACTCTCTTTTGGTTGTCTATTAGCTCCCGGCAAATCAACCGGCAGACAGCCTGTAGCAAAATCCAGAAAATCGGTGGATAATCCCGGTGGCAATGGCGCCAGGGAACCGCCCGCCATAAAACTTGCCCAGGGAAGTGCATCATAATTTTTCGCGGAATACATGACTGCTTTGTCCGGATATTTGTCCCGGTACTCGCGAACCGCACGATAAATCTGTTCAAAATTCGTGTTTTGAGGCTTAAACAACCGGGCTTGCTGCCGGGGTGCAAGACTCTGTCCGCCTTTCGGGGCGTAGGATGAGCCGTCCTGCTGGTAATACCAGTAACGGACATCAATCAGCCGGACAGCCGCACTGCGCACTTTATCTTCCAAGATACTGTCCTGAACATCCTTTGTAGTACTTAGTCCAATAAGCGGTGACTGCTGGCCCGTTTTTCCATTTTTTCTTTCCCATTCCAGAATTGTATCCAGCCAGAACTTTACAAAATGTAAGGGACCGGAATATTCTTCACAGATAAATTGGATAACGCTGCTATTGCCTTTGAAATTATTTAGACACTGTTCAATAAATGCCTGGTGCAGTTTTCGACGAACGGGACTATTCTCATCATAAAACTGCTCAGCCATGAATAATCTTTTATCAGCCGCATAATGAACAGGTTCCGGGAAGCCCGTATGATTTATGTTATTGACCGGACGCCATGGGAAGTCAGCATAGTGTGCGCCCGCTTCAATGATATTATGCTGAAAATAATTATGATGAATCAAGACCAGTCCTTTTTCATCTGCGAGATCCGCAAACTGTTTCAGGCGGTGCCAGTACCACAAATTATAACGCGTGAGGTCATATTTACTGAGGCCGTCCCAGGCAGTCCCCTGTCCGCTTCTGGCAAAAGGCAATTCATAAAATGGTGGCCATACGTTTCCATCCTGTCGACGGACTCTTTCATGGTCATCGCGGCGCCGGTCGTACCATAGACCATAATTCTGTTCCATTGTCGTTACATGATGATCCTTCATGTAAGAAGTTACGCTATCCAGGTTATCCGTCAGTCCCGTGCCGGTTCTGCCGGGTACAAAACGTGTAATAGCAGGCTTTGCTTTTCTGATAAAATCCTGCTGTACTGTCCCGGACCACCAAGGCACCTGCTGCCGGTAACCCGTTACTACTTTACGACCGCGAACCAGCCAACCATTTCTGATCTCCATCGCCGGTGCTTTCTGCACGGGCATCTCAGGAGTCAGGCCGATTTCATCGATTGTTTTTATTTTGGCAGCAGATCCGTTCATAGGCAATGGATGGTTATGGATAATGGAATCAATCCAGTTTTGCATAGTCATGGCCGGTTGGTAGGCTTCAGCGGTAAGTTCCGCCGCCGCTGCTACCGTCGGGCTGCTGCTGGCCTCACCTTCAGAAGGCATCAGTCGGGCCTGCTGGTCAACCTGATGGCCTAGACGCTGCGCCAACTGCGTGTAATAAAAACTCCGTGGCCGCATCCAGTTATTGGATTCTTCCCAATACCCGTCACCGCCAAACTGGGACCAGGTTCCGATCGCATAGTTCTGTGCAGTAGGCGGTTTATAACAATTGACCCTGGCAGCATAACAGTTCCAAAATAAACTGTTGGCTGCATTCCAACCGGCGCCCTGTTCGTCCTGACCCAGATTGGCGAATTGCAAGGTCTGTCCATCGAGGCGTACCACATCAAAAAGAACGCCGGATGCCCAACTATTGATGGAGCCACTATAACTCAGCGCACCTTCTGCCTGGCACTGAACAAATGCGTTAGGGCCTGCTGCGCAAAAACCAACAGCAAAATCATGATAACCAGACTCACTATATAACCGCTGAAAAAGATTCTGCTGACCTGCCGTCTGAAAAGTATACCGGCGCTGACCGCCGATTTCTGAAACCGGATCCAACGACTGGCAATCCTCTATGGTAAAACGTTGGGTGCCCGAAAGCAAATTGACACTGGAGCCGGCAAAATGACGAAATACAACACGCCGGATCCAACCATCGACAGCATTGTCTACTGTGATGGCCATCCACCGGTGGTCTTCATCCTTCGGCCGGGTACTATCGCAGGCAGAAACCAGATTCAGGTTTTCAATACCGATATGATTTACGCGCCCGGGCCACTGAAAACGCGCCACAGTACCACCACCATAATGCTGGTCCAACGCCGTTGTAAGCGGTGCATCTATCTTTATTTCCTGTCCTTTTATACCAGTTATCTTTCTACTCCAGAAGATATTCTCGGCACCGGATTTCCAGCCCAGGGCCGAAAGATCCCCGCCAAAACTGCGGGTACCGAGCTTATCAATCCACTCGTCAGTACAGGGTCTGGTAATAACAATATCGTCCCCCTGTTTCAGACCGTCCGTAGTTCCAACACGAAAACTTGTCGCATTTACCGGAACATAGTCGTCCGTAATCTTAATTGCCGGATTATTGATGCTATCTTTTTTACCGATAACTTCAATAAGGGTGGCTCTGTCGGTGCCAGCGCCAATTAACGTAGTCGCATTTTCATCATCGCCGCTTCCACTTCCTTTCAGGACAATGCCTGAAGTGCGTATATACAAAGATCCTTCAACTTCGTATCTGCCAGGTGCCAGCTGTACCGTTCCTCTAAAACCGTTTTTATCCAGGGGCAAGTTTCCTACATAATCCAGAGCAGATTGTATGCGCCTGGTGGCATCGCCTGCCTTAAAGGGCACCAGCACTTTTACAGGTACCGATGCCGGAATCGGTGTATTAGAGGCCGCATAACCACAGTAAGAAAAATCAACAATCCGGTTACCCAGTGAATCTGCATTGTAACTAAAGGTATCACCCTTTTCAATTTTTAACGGCCTGAATTTGTTTGCCGCTGCAGCCCTCGCCTTCGCTTTTGCCTTTTCTTTCGCAGCTTGCTTTGCTTTTTGAAGTTGTAATGCATGAGCATCACCCCTCCCATTAGGAATAGTCCGGACCTGCTGCCCATAACCAACAAGCCCTGTTATCAGCATGGCCACTATAACAGCTATCGCCGTTAACCTGCTAAAGCGCACACGCGGTACCCGGGTGGTGCCTCCCGCCCGGGTCACTTTGTGGCTATGCCTATTATTATCCAATTTGTCTACCGTATCTATTGGTTGCATAAGCTAATTTTGCGCGAAAAATGATTCTAATGCTTTATAATATCCTTGTGCCTGCTATCCAAGGCATCTTCAATATCTGTTTGTCTTACCACGGCCCGCTTAAGGTCTGACCCTTTTAATCGGGACAACACTGTTAAGATAGACTTCAATATTTGTATAACCGCCGCTGTTCTTAGCAGGCAGCGACGCATCCCGGGCATCGTTTGGATTTAAACCTTGTTTAGATTCATAGCCGTCCGGCATCCCATCTGCATCACTATCCGTATAAGGCGTTCCTTTGTATTCCGGATAGCCTCCTACCTGGCTGATATCACTGATAATACCCTTCTTATATGAGTCTGCGGGTAAGCGTCTTTTTATGTAAGGTGTTACGCCGGATTTACCGCCGGGTGTATAAACTATTTTGCCCGATTTTACTTCGCCGATCACCCTTGTGTCTACCGGATCTCTTTTAGGCAAAAAAGCACCCACATTATCCAATACATATTTATAGGCCTTTTTGGCAGGCATAATGCTTACATTTCCTTTTAATGCAAACGGTTTATCCACTTTAATGGCAGCGGTAAACTGCCCGGCATTATCCATATCCTCCACCTGTACACCACCATTCCAATTATCTTTTGTCACTGCCTTATCACCTTCCATGATATTACCATGTACATAAGCCTTTCCATAATATTCTTTTGTTCCAGGTGAACGGCCGGATTCCGGTTTCAGGATCCGGTGATGAATAGGTTTGCCTTCCGGCGTAATGGGCCCTGGCTTAAAGTAATTATTGATAAAATTAAAGAAAGATTTGTTATCACCCCCATCAACACTTCGGTTCCACCAGTTAAAGACCACATTATTCACAAATCCAAAATCTCCATACATCCCCACAGAAGGATTCCGTGCGACGTTGTTGGCCCATAGATTGCGCATAAATGTGCTGTTGAGTCCCCCTATTGTACTGCCAAAAGCATGATTATAGGTATCTAACCCTTCTGCAAAAATAGAATTCTGGATGGTGACATTGACCGTTGGCAGTTTTTGCTGCTTCTGGCCGCCACGATCATAAACATGGCGATAAATAGACATATTCTCATCGAGCCCCCAACTGGCAGACACATGATCAATCATGATATTACCCACTGGATTGCCGCCGAGTCCGTCATCCCTTCTACCCACCTCGGTCGCTCCCCGGCGAAAACGCATAAAGCGTACCAACACATCATGCGTATTGATCCAGACCGATTCGCCAGCGATGCAAATACCATCACCGGGAGCCGTCTGGCCTTCGATGGAAATATATGGCGCACGGATGATGACCGGGCTTTTTAACCTAATAATACCCGCAACATTAAAAACAACGATACGAGCACCGCCCTTCTCACAGGCTTCCCTGAAAGTGCCGGGTCCACGGTCTGC
>DATJDF010000093.1:0-3428 GCA_035497555.1 Arachidicoccus sp.
TTTTTCATATTGTAGAAAATCCAAAAAGGTCTGTAGCTCAGCAGTCATTTCCGCTATCGACGCAGATAACTGTTTTTGAGGCATATTGCTTTTAATGTCTTCACTTCCTTCCATAAAAAAAATTAGCCATAAAGTTAACACTTTATGGCTAAAATATTGTCGTTGACAAAAGGCTGTGACTACTTCTCGATTTTGCCAGAAGCAATGTCTTGTTTGTAGACAGCTTTCAAAACCTCCAATCGACGTTTAACGGACGGTTTGGTGAAGTTCTGACGTTCTCTCAATTGTAATAACGTTTTGCTTTTCTCAAATTTCTTTTTATACTTTTTGAGTGCTTTATCGATGTTCTCACAATCTTTTGAATCAATAATCAACATAATTTTATATACCCCCTTTTGGTTAAAAGATGTGCAAATGTAATTCTTTTGAAAATAAACGCAAAATTATTAACCATAAAACTTTCTCAGCGGCATTCCCGCTCTAGATTTCGGTCCATAGAGTCCCTAAAATTTTCCTTTTTCTACAGTTGGATTTGCGCTAACTTTGCCCTATATGTTTACAGGAATCGTTGAAACTTTAGGAACCGTTGAGCAAATATTGTCAGATCAGGGAAACCTTTCATTCTGGGTGCGCTCTCCCCTAACCTCTGAACTTCAAATTGACCAGAGCCTGAGTCATGATGGGGTCTGTTTAACAGTGGAAGCTATTGATAATGAGTTATATAGAGTCACAGCTATCGAAGAAACACTCCGGAAAACCAATCTAGGTGACTGGGAAACCGGCCGACGGGTGAATATTGAGCGCTGTATGGTATTAAATGCCCGTTTGGATGGCCATATTGTTCAGGGTCATGTGGATACAACTGCCACCTGTTTGCAGGTGACTCCGCAGGAAGGAAGCTGGCTATACCGGTTTTCTTTTCCAGTGGATTTTGCCCACCTGATCATAGAAAAAGGTTCAATTGCCGTAAATGGCACGAGCCTGACCTGTTTTGATGTAAAAGAGCAGGAATTTTCAGTGGCGATCATTCCTTTTACATATACCCATACCAGTATCGGGAAAGTAACTGAAGGTAGCCGGGTCAACCTGGAATTTGATGTCATTGGTAAATATATTGCAAGGATGCAGCTCGTATCATCATTAGTAGGGCATCCCTGATCATATAAATCTTTGGCGGCCGTTGGTGGTTGGTCCTTGACGCTTAAAATAAGTCAAGGCTAAAACTAATGATTAAAGCTGTCGAATGTCCATTGAAATACCACTTTCTAACCTTTTTGGTTTTAATCACAGGTCATATTTTTTAACGATCAATTTTTGCTATATAATGTCAGAATTTTCCATAGGTGACGCCATGAAGAACTTTATGCAGAAGAGTCGTCTTAAAAACGGTTTGAAAACAGCGCAGTTGGAAGACGTGTGGGCGGAAGTCATGGGGCCTGTTATTGCCAAATACACCGATAAGGTGCAGATTATCAACCAAAAACTGTTTATCCGAACCAGTAATGGTCCTTTAAAAAACGAATTGCAATTCCAAAAGCCTTTGATCATCGAAAGGATTAATGAAAAGATGGGTAAAAACACGATTACGGAAGTCGTTATTAACTGAGTATGAAAGCACCGGCATTTAGAGGCCAGGTATTAAGTTTTCAGGATCCTTCATATTAGGAGGGCGGAGATCTAGGTTCAATTTTCGCCGGATATCCGGTTTTATGGTGGCCCCAATTCTTTAGACAGTTTTCCGTGGTTGTTAAGATAGAGACCGGTATGGTGTCCATCCTTGACGGAATGAAGGGCTCTGCCACAGCGGAGACTTTTAGTGAGAAGATATAAAGAGATATGACTACTCCAGGAATTCAGAGCAATCCTCTAGGAGAAGGCAGGAAAAAGCCAGACAGCCAATTTACTTACCTCATCTGCGTCTGGACCGAGACTGCAATTGAAACTTTGTCATATCATAATATTTCGTAGTTTTAAAATTAATATGATGACAGACAGCAACGACAATTATTGATTACAGCTCTATCCAACCAAAGGCACTCGGGCAATTAAGGCTGGTAAGGGCCTTCTGGGTAGGGATGGAAAGCGTGAATCGTAACGCGCATTGAGCTCACCCTCCCAGCTATCAGAACCTAACAGGTAGCGGCATATTTTCCATCACTCCATTTGTTATAAATAAAGTATCGGGACTGATCGCTGACCAGACTTTTCCAGAGAATGTAGCTGCAAAGTGAGTGGCTGTAAGCTTCGTCACCTTTAATTGAACGGTAGAGCCGTTTGAACTTTCGACCTCGGGCCCTAGCGCATAGCCATAATTGTGGTTGTGAAAATAATACCGAAAATAGGGAATGCCCATTTGCACGCCTTCCTGCAGGGGGAAAGCCGCTGCATCGGAAATCATGGTAATGTCGATATTATTGATGCCGAAAGTGTATCTGCTATTATTGTTTCTGAAAAAGGTGGAGTGCGTTGCGCTAAAATCATAATCTAAATAGGCTATATCTTCGTTATTTATAGAAAACCCAATCGAGGAATGTAGTTCCGTTGGATGATAAAAAGACCAGTCATCATTACCGCCCAGGACTTGGAATCCATATTTTTTGTCCGGCGTAGTGGCACTGATGATTATCAGTGATTTTATATCCAGCTTACTGCTGAGTGGTGGTAATGGAGAGACGATACCTGTTAATGTATCCGTAGCCCCACCCACATAATCCAGTATGTTCAGATAGCTTTCGTCGGACCATCTCTGTAGGTTTTGGTAACCGGCAGGAAGGGTAACCGGCAAGTCCAGATGACCACCGTCTGTAAGGTTAAAACGAAGCTTAAGATAAATAGGAGCATCTATCACATTATTGTAACGGATCTGAAGCGTGTGAAGATTTCCATTGTCAGGTCTTTGTGGATATATCGCATTCACTTGAATGACTGTACTGCCTTGCTGAATATGATCCCCACTATCTAAATCGGATTTGGAACAAGCGCTGAGCAGGCAACTTGTACTAAAAGCAATCATCAGCAGCATCAGAACACGGGAACAGGTAATAAATCTCATCAGTATTTTCGTTTTGCGCACTCCTCCCTTAGGCCATTTAAAAGGAAAAGTGGGTTAGTTATGAAGTAGTTATGCAATATTAAAGTAAAACTTTCCTATTAAATTCCCAATTATTTTGCTTGCAACCGCCTTTGAGTCGCCACTTTGAGGCGCATGCTGATTCTACAGGTCAAATTGAGCCGTTATTTCGCATGGCGGTAAAATGGGCTTACACCATTATAATAGGCGTCATTATAAGCTATGCATGCACGGCATTTGAATTTAAAACTATGCGGTACCACTCCACTACCCTATTTTTTCGCTGATTGTATATGCTAGCGGCCATCGACTGCGTTAGGTGCGGCTATTGCCTTAAGTTTGTGCGCTAAGCATTTCG
>DATJDF010000094.1:0-5850 GCA_035497555.1 Arachidicoccus sp.
TATGCGGCGCATGCGGTGGTTGGAAAGATCAGTAATAAACTGAACCTGGAGACTGGCTCAGAGGATAAAATCTAATTTGCAACCAAGTCCGGTAGCTGTTATATGATGAATAGCAATAACGGACTTGAAGACAAAATATACAAATTCAAAATTAAAAGAAGTTCGATCTATTAAATTGATTTTCAAATTAAAAGTGATTAAAAATGCAACGAAGAGCCGTAATTAAAACCCTGGCCGCAGCGTTACCTGGGTTATATTTTGCAAAAATGAACAGCTCATTTAGAAATCTGTCAAACTTAGGAGGCGACGGTATAGCAAATGGCCCATTTAAACCTGACTGGGAATCACTGGGAAAGTATAAGGCACCAGAGTGGTTCCGAGATGCTAAATTCGGCATTTGGGCACATTGGGGACCTCAGTGCGAACCAGAACGTGGAGACTGGTATGCCCGTGGCATGTACCAGGAAGGCACGGATCAATATGAGTATCATTGTAAAAAATATGGGCACCCTTCAAAATTCGGATTTAAGGACGTAATCAATGTGTGGAAAGCAGAGAAATGGAATCCGGAAGAGCTTGTTGCATTATATAAAAGGGCAGGTGCCAAATATTTTATGGCCCTGGCTAATCATCACGATAATTTTGATTTGTATGATAGTTCCCATCAGCCCTGGAATTCAACTAAATTGGGTCCCAAAAAAGACCTGATAGCAGGATGGGCAAAAGCGGCGAAAAACAACGGACTCATCTTTGGCGTGAGTGTTCACGCTGCGCATGCATGGAGTTGGTATGAAACTGCTCAAAGGTCTGATAAATCCGGGCCACTCAGAGGCGTTCCTTATGATGGAAGAATAGAAAAGAAGGAAGGAGTCGGGAAATGGTGGAACGGGTATGACCCCCAGGTTGATTTATATGCACAAAATCATCCACTCAGCAAGAATAGTCTGGATAATGGCACGATCCATAAACAGTGGAACTGGGGTAACGGTGTAACGCCGCCATCAGACGCTTACTGTGAGAAGTTTTATAAAAGGACGATAGAGCTGATTGATAAATATAATCCTGAATTAGTCTATTTTGATGATACGGTGCTTCCTTTTCATCCCATTAATGATAAAGGGCTCCGTATTGCGGCACATCTTTATAATAAAACGATTAAAGATAAAGGGGAACTGACCGGAGTCGTCACCGGTAAGATTCTGGATGAGCAACAAAGAAAATGTATGATCTGGGATATTGAAAGGGGCCAAAGTAATGAAATTGAACCGATCCCCTGGCAAACAGATACCTGTATAGGCAGTTGGCATTATGATCGGCGCCTATATGATAACGATAGATATAAAAGTGCCAAAACCGTTATCCATATTCTGGTGGATGTCGTGAGTAAAAACGGGAATCTGATGCTCAATATACCGGTGAGGGGCGACGGTACGATTGACGAAAAGGAAAGAGCTATCGTTGAATCCATCGGAGAATGGATGAATATCAATAGTGAAGGTATATATTCCACACGTCCCTGGATCACATTCGGGGAAGGACCGGCTATCGAGTCAGCTGAACCTTTAAGTGCACAGGGCTTTAATGAAGGGAAAGGAAAACCGCTCGGCGCTCAGGATTTTCGCTTCACCTGCAAAGGGACCACTCTTTATGCCTTCATGTTGGGCTGGCCAACAGACGGCACTGCATTGATAAAAAAGCTCGCTAAAGGTTCTAAAGTAGGTCAAGTTAAATCAGTTAAGTTGTTAGGAGCTGAAAGCAATATTCAGTTTGAACAAATAGAATCCGGGTTAAAGATTGAGTTACCTCAGCCTGGTTCACTAAAAGATGCTTTTGTTTTTAGAATAGAAGGAGCTATTGTCTAAAATCTACAGGTTGTTTATCGCCGTGTCCAATAGCTTAGGCATACTGATACAGCAGTAAAACAGGTTTAAAATTTAGTATAGTAATTAATGATAACATATTATAACAAAAAATGAATTGACTGATCAAAACCTGCTTTTTAATCGCTTTACTGTGTTCAACCGCCTGTTTGGTGGCGCAAACAGATGGTAATATGTCTGCTCTGGAAAAATCGCCAGCCAGGAAAACGATTCAATTGCAGAATGGCCGGGCTGCTGATATTCCTAAGGGACCCTATAAGACACCTGGGAGTCATTAAAACAGCATTACCAGGATTGAACCGGGGCATTGGGGTGCGGACTGACATATAATTAAATTGTAGCCATGATTAAAACAGACTTCCTCAATACCGGAGATGACATCCGAGAAGAAATGTTGATTAATATGTGGAACGATTACCCCGATTGTTTTCGAAGATCCTTATCTTAAATTGGCAGCATGGGTATTTTGTTTATAATTGAGTTCTTTTGCTTTCAGTTTAATAAGATCGGCTGTTTTTTTACTGATAGCGGGATGATCATTCAGTGCTCTGGAAACATAAGAGCCTGAAAAACTCAACTGACACAGTTTAAATTACACTCCCCCAATTCTTTTTCGATATCATTGATTGTAATTCGTTTTCCGTTCATCATCTAAACTTAATTGTATAAATGTACACGAAAATATTAATTATATGGGCTGTTACGACATTGCCAGGGCACAGAATATATAATCTTCCGTAATCAGCAGCCCGTTATGAGTTTATCTTGTGTATTAAAGTTATATTATAAGGTAAATGAACTTCGCCTTTAATGACATTCTCTTTATTTCAATTAGATGTTATGGTAACATACTGCATAGTCCCATGTTATATCTAAAAGATGTACATCATCTGAATGGGATGCACCTTTAGGCGTCCCTTCAACAATTTTTTTTAAGAAAAGCAAGCAATAGATTTATTGTCAGCAATAAGTAGACTAGCATCAACATTTATAAGGACAGTTTTTTCAAAGACAATTCGAATGTTTCCGAAAAAAATAATTTAATTATTTTTACTAATGAGCGTTATTTTTTCCGCCTTTTATGTTATCTTCGCAGCTTAGTATTGTTTGCATTTGTGGCGGGCTATTTGCCATAGCTCTTAATTAGATATGTATCGTGTAAATAGGGGTTAATTGATCGATGTCTATGTTGATTTTCGCTGGGCTTTTCAGGGGGAGAAATACATATATGGAGACATTCTGATTGAAATAGATATTCTCGTAATAATTTGATATTGTATTTAATTGTCGATTAGTTAATGAAAACACATCAGATGAAAAAAAGTTTGGGTAGTCAACGTGGAAGCTAAAACGTCGATACAGCGAGATAAATATTGAGGGTGATTAGATTGTAAGCATATAGTGTTGTGGGATTGCAGTGCCTGCGACAATTGCACACTTACACTTATACGGTCCTAGTCATCCATTTGAAGTTGAAGAATTTTAAGAAACTGAATGAAGGCATTCATAAAGCCAGTGCTGATTTTTATGTAAGAAAATATTTGCCAACCAGCTTAAAGGCTAAAAACCAAGTAGATATTCTTGCGCATTGATAGGCCATTATTTGTAATACAATATTAAAAGAATACACATATGAAGAAAAGCAAAAGTGAAGAAAATAACCAACCAAAAGAAAAAGACAGGTACTACGATTTGAAGTCAGAATTTGGATTTAAAAAAGTCATTAGTCTTCAAAGAGAATTAACGCGTTTTCAGGCTTTTGCTAATGCTATATTTAGAGGTCGCCCTGAATTTAGCGATGTAGCATATGTCCCCAATGTAATTAATACGCCTTATAAAAATGTAGGGATGAAAAAGTATGATGTATTGTGCAGGGTAACACCCGATACATTAATTAGTGCCGAAATGGCGCGTTACGTTGAAAAAGATTTTTTCGGAAGAAGTTTAAAAAGATTCGGCTCCTTAGTTTCTGATATAAAATTTTATAATCACGATTATACTTATAAATCTTTTATCCATATTAATATTGCGAATTTCATCATATGGGAGGAACATTCAAATTATATTAGTTTTATGGATTTAAGACATGGAGAAGAAGAGTCAAGAACGGAAAACTATTTGGATGTTACGATTGAACTCCCAAAATTCATAAAAAATTTAAGTGAATTAACGACTGAGCTAGATAAATGGTTATACTTGTTTAAGAATCTTTCAAATCTGAAGGAGATCCCTGAAATATATGATTCGGCGTTTTACAAGGATTTGTTTTTGGACGCTGAATGCAACTCTTAGGTTTGATGGTTAGTATTCTTTGTTGTATGTCGTTTTGAATTTGGGAACTGATTTTTAAGGACAGGTCTCATCTTAATATAATTATTTCATTTTAAAAAAAAATTAAATTATGTCAAATCACGCAGGTAGTTATATGCTGAACAGTGTACTGAATTCAGCAGCAGAATTGGGTATATTTGAGAAGATTGGAAAAGAGGATACCAGAGCTTTTTTAAAAAAGATATTTGGTATTGGTTCACATTATGATTGTAATCCGGGGGAGATTCTCGAAGATATTGCAGAGGACTATAATGTATGCTATTGTTGCCTCAAGTTCGATAGGCCAATGCAAAACGGGTTGTGTAATGAATGCGAAAGTTTCTAATTATGATATTAGCTATTAAAGTAAGGACAAAGGGCTGTCATTTAGTGCCCTTTAAGGGCTATCATTGCCTCTAAGTTCTTACCTGTAATTAGTACTTTGGAATATAATATGGCTACCTTTACCCTGTGTTGTGAAAGGTGGCCATATTTATTGTTGGTTTACCTCTCCAGTCTTTAATTGCTTTGGTGGCTGTTCTGGAAAAATATTGCATTCATATTTTTATCGTCAATCCAAAATTGATTATAATTTCCCAGCTTTTTTATTTTTCTTCCATTCATTCAGACGATTGCGTAATTGACTTACAGCATGGGAAGCTTCATCCGTCGCGTTCACTATTAAGTTTAAAAACGGCTTTTCTGGTTTGTAGCCAGGTTTAATGACTCTTAAAAAGGCACTTGAGGCTTTACGTTCCCCACATTTTATATCTCCCTCCCTTGATTGGCATCCGCTTCGAGCGCAAGCATCAATATCTCTTGCATGGGAAGCGAGCCTTTTTGACCCTTCAGCGCAGCGTCCATTACCGCCTGCAACACGAAAGCGCTTGATAGGGTATTTCCCTGGACTGAAATCCCTTTTGCGGTCAATGTACCTTTATTGGGTGTTGTCTGAGATCCGGTATAAGTTAGCGGATAATTCAAATGGTTATCACACACTACGGCGTACTGTTGCTGCTGCGGATCAAACATAGGATTCTTGATCGCATTCATGATTTTTTCGGGAGCTGCACCTGCTATGCCTCGTTATTACTCATCGCCTGAACTATTATGGCCCCTTTTCCCGCGGCAATGGCACCTATTCCATATACACTATCAGTACAAGATGCGCCAGCTACACCAATTACTTTGGTTTTTGGATCGATAATAATTATTGACCAGGTGGCCAATGACCTGACTGTAAAGAAATCACAAGAATGAGCGTTAATATAAGTGCCTTAACGTTTTTTAAATGATTCATCGTGATAGTTTATAGGTTGGAGCCAATTGAGTGAAAAAAATGCTATTTTAAAAAGTCGGATTTTTATAATTTAATGTCGCATATATGTAATTTATTTAATGTTATTGAAACTAATTTTGGATTGTAAAACGGTTGTAAATAGAAACCAGAAAGAATCGTCAATTATAGTATTTCCCTTTCTTCCTTAGCGGAAGGTCTATTGCGCGTTTTTTATTATTCGATTTTTAAACAATTTATTTGGCCCACTATGCAAAAGAGGACTTTTCTTTTATTATTTGGTAAAATGGTACTTTTTGTAAATCTTTTGATGATGGTCAGTATTGCCGAAGCTTCACCTAATCAAGATACTGCCATAACGAT
>DATJDF010000095.1:0-2249 GCA_035497555.1 Arachidicoccus sp.
AAAAAGGTGAATGGGTCACTATAATCCCCTATTTTAATTGCGGCAACTGCATTGCCTGTAAATCAGGCAAACCCAACTGTTGTAGTGCAATCCAGGTTTGTGGTGTACACGTTGACGGAGGAATGGTCCAGTGGTTATTGGTCCCGGACTATGCTATTGTACATGGCGGCGGGCTGGGTTTAGATGAACTGGCGCTCGTGGAACCACTTTCAATTGGTGCACACGGCGTTTGGCGGGCAGGTGTGGTTCCCGGTGAATATGTACTGGTGGTGGGAGCCGGCCCAATTGGTCTTGGCACCATGGAATTCGCTGGCATTGCAGGGGCAAAAGTAATTGCACTCGATGTAAATGATAGCCGCCTGCAATTTTGTAAAAACTACCTGAGAGTGGACTATACCATTAATGGGAAACAGGAAGATGTCTTGTCAAGATTAAAAGAAATTACAGGTGGAGAGATGGCCTCTGTAGTGATAGATGCGACTGGCAATCAAAAAGCAATAAATGGCGCCTTTTATTATTTGGCGCATGGTGGACGTTATGTCCTGGTAGGTCTTCAGAAAGGAGAGATTATTGTTTCCCACCCGGAGTTTCATAAGCGGGAAACAACCCTTATGAGTAGCCGTAATGCTACCCGACTGGATTTTGATCAGGTCATGTCTGCCTTAAAATCCGGTGCTGTCAATCCGTCTACCTATATTACCCACCGAATCGAATTTGAACAATTACCTGAAAAATTCCCCTCTCTACTGGATCCGTCGAGCGGTGTTATAAAGGCCATGGTCGAATTATAGACCATAAGAAACTAAATCAATTGTAAAACGCTCCACTGCGGCCAAAAATTATCTTAATTTGTGTTTGATTTGATCATCTTATCAAACACAAAATTTATATAATTATGGAATTGGAATCCAAACGGCCGGTTTATCTGAATACAGCCGGCTGTGGCTTAATTTCTCAGGCCAGTCTCCAGGCAGCAAATAATATATACAACGCCTTTACCTATAACAGCTCAGGCAGGTCAGAAGATTGGCGGGATAATGAAGCCCCCGCCTATCGGGATAATATTGCTCGCTTTATGGGCATCCCGCAGTCGCAATTGGGCTGTGTGCCAAATTTCTCCTATGCCATGAATGCACTTGTTCAGTCTCTTCACGGCGATGAACAGGTATTACTATACAAATATGACTATCCGTCAGTAACTGCACCATTTGTCCACAATCATTTCCCCATTCACTGGTTGGATACCCGGGACGGATTTTCTATTGACCTAAATGAGATTGAAAGTAAATTAGTAAAAGAAAAAATTTCCATACTTGCGATAAGTCATGTTCAGTGGCAAACAGGCTTTAAAGTCGATCTGGCCAGTTTAAGTCGTATTTGTCAAAAACAAGGAACGATCCTTATACTTGATGCCACCCAAAGTCTGGGGGCGAATCATGTACCTATTGTAGATTTGGGAATCGACGTGGTTATCTCAAGCAATTATAAATGGATGAATAGCGGATTCGGTAATGGCCTTCTGTATCTAAGTGAAAGTTTTCTTAAGCGGTATCCACCGGTAATTATTGGCGCCGGTGGGGCAGATTATCCTGATGCTGCCAGAAGTTATGAACCCGGTGGATTAAATATTTATGGATTCGCATTACTCGATCAGGCGATCCGGGAAAAGCAGGCCATTGGTCTTCCGGAGATTGTGAACCAAAACATGCGACTGACACAGACATTATTGAACGGCCTGGCAAATCTGAAGGATCAGATTGCTTTATTAGGGGAATATACAACTGAAGACCGGGCTCCTATTGTTGTACTGAAAGAGCGTACCAACAAAAATGGCGTATTGGGCGATTATCTCGCCCAGAAAGGTATTGTTGTCACTCAAAGAGGCGGCACCCTAAGAATTAGTTTTCATTTTTATAATCGTCCGGAAGAAGTGGAATTTCTACTGGACGCGCTGAAGGAATGGGTGTTGTGATTGAATCCTTCAACTCATTTCTGCATAAAATAGCGGATCGCAAATATTTCTTCAAAATGGCAGATTCCCATTATTAAAAAGTTGGAAAACTTTGCGTGCTGTAATTTTCATTTTTTTGAAGTTATAAAACGCTCTTATTTACGCTGACAGTAATGTAGAAGACTTATTCGCTATATAATCTGCGACCCATAGGCAATATTTCAGTACTATGCGCCAATAGTAGCGTAGTATTTATATATAATTATTCAATAGTAATCTGATAAGAAAATATACACAA
>DATJDF010000096.1:0-5526 GCA_035497555.1 Arachidicoccus sp.
ATGTACTTATTTGCACGTAATATAGATTTCTATTTACTGATTTTCCATGGCAACGCAACGAAAAATTGTTTGGCAAATACAAAATCAGATCTGTTAAAGAGCTTATACCTTATTTCAGCTTGCCTTAGTTATGTGCAAAAATGAGACAATCTGCCTGAATTTTGATACTATTTAAATGATTTAGATAAGTTGTTTATTTATTTTTACAAATCCATTAAATAGCAACTTATAAACGATAATCGAACGCATGGTGATTGAGACAGGTTCCATATCCAAAAGCCAATGAATAATAATAGCCTTTCCACAAAGCCGCATTACCTCATATTAGATGGATTACGTGGTGTCGCAGCCATTATCGTGGTCACCTTTCACCTGACCGAGCCATTAGGAACCGGACACCTGGATATCCTGGTCAACCACGGTTACCTGGCAGTTGACTTTTTCTTTCTGTTGTCCGGCTTTGTAATCGGCTATGCTTATGACGACCGCTGGCAGAAAATGACCATCGGTACTTTCTTTAAGCGCAGGATCGTACGGCTTCAACCGATGGTGGTATTGGGGATGACCCTCGGCGCAATCGGATTCTATTTTACAGATTCAACCATCTGGCCGCTCATCCATACCATTCCCCTGTGGAAAATGCTGTTGGTGATGCTCATTGGTTATACTGTTCTGCCTGTCCCCTTATCACTGGATATACGAGGTTGGGAAGAAATGCACCCGCTCAATAGCGTAGGCTGGTCCCTGTTCTTTGAATACATTGCTAATATCCTGTATGCTGTTGGCATCAGGAAGCTCTCAAAAACAGCGCTGAGTATTTTGGTGTTGATCGCGGCCATTGCGCTCGCTCATTTGGCCATTACCAGCCCAAATGGAGATGTCAGCGGCGGTTGGACGCTAAATACCGAACAGGTGCGTGTGGGTTTTATCCGTACGATGTATCCGTTCTTTGCAGGTCTGCTGCTTTCACGCATAGCCAAGCCCAGCCGCATTAAGCATGCCTTTTTATGGTGTAGTCTCATGGTCGCGCTCGTCTTATATATGCCGCGCATAGGCGGCGCTGAGCATCTTTGGATCAATGGGGTCTATGAATCAGTATGTATAATCGTTATTTTCCCGCTCATTGTTTATATGGGCGCCAGCGGCGTGATACATACCCAGACCGAAAGCAGGATATGTAAATTCTTAGGTGATATATCCTACCCACTTTATCTGGTACATTATCCGCTGGTATATTTTTACGTCGCCTGGATCAGCAACCATAAAGGCATTACCCTCCTTAAGGCCTGGCCCTATGCGCTGTTGATCTTGATTGGTGGTATTATTTTGGCTTATGCCAGTTTGAAATGGTATGATGAGCCGGTTCGCAAATGGCTTCGAAAAAAATTTGGGTAAGACGAGAGGGAAAATACTAACTTTATCTTCGGTATTGAGGCGAAAGCGTAATTGAAACGACGATCTGTTTCAGTGTCTAACTGTACCGGCAGTAAAAACGCTCTTTCAGCGTCAATTAATTCAAAGTATAATTGCCCAACAGTCTTAAAATTGTCTTTCTAATTCCATCCCCTGAAATTTTGGCGCATCTGGAAATAATTTAAAATCATATAGATGGTTTAAGTAAAGGATTGGCAAAAAGAGATTTTAATCCCCCATAAATTTTTCGGGTGCGCTACATATGTATAACACCGGTTGCGTTTATCTGAAAATTTAAAGTCCGGAAAGAGGCAAGTAATTAGAAAATCGAATGAAGGTCTGCCAAGTCAGCCAGGAAGTATGGCCTAACTCCCCTAAGTACTTTACAAAATACATCAAACAGTAATTTTAACGCTCCTCTGAGCTGAATCTGCAAAGCAGATTCAGCTCAGAGGTACCTCTCAGTAGACAAACTCCATTTTGCGACAAACAGGCCTTTCTCTTTTCCGATTAAGATAATTTCTTTTTAAAAAAATCGATCGTCCGCTCCCAGGCTAAAGTTGCAGCTGCGCGGTTGAACCTTGGCGTGGTGTCATTATGAAATCCATGATTTACATCGGGATAAATATATGCGGTATAAGCTTTATGATTCTTTTTTAACGTCTCTTCATATGCCGGCCAGCCGGCATTGACATGCGTATCCAGGCCCGCATACTGCAACAAGAGCGGTGCTTTAATATTTGGTACTTCTTCCAGTGGAGGTTGCCCTCCGTAGAAAGGCACCGCTGCGGCAAGTGTCGGCAGACGAGCAGCCATCAAATTTGCAATTCCGCCTCCAAAACAAAATCCAACAACACCCACTTTACCATTACAATCTTTTTGACCTGATAGATAATGAAACGCATCGATAAAATTCTCCAGCATTTCATTCTTGTCGCGTTTGGACTGCAAGGCCCTGCCATCATCATCATTACCCGGATATCCTCCTAAAGGCGTTAAAGCGTCGGGGGCCAGACTAATAAATCCGGCAACGGCCGTTCTCCTGGCTACGTCTTCAATATAGGGATTCAGACCTCTATTTTCATGAACCACTACAACGCCACCCAACTTCTTGTTATTTCCTTTGGGTTTACAAAGCAGTGCTTTGATCTTCCCGCCACCTTTCGGCGAGTCATAATAAATATATTCAGCAGTGATCCTGTCGTCATCTGGCTTCACTTGAATGTTGTTTTTGTAATCCGGCATTAAAAAACTCATCAAGGCTGGAACAGTCAATCCACCCACCGCATATAAAGATAATTTTTGTACAAAATCTCTTCTCTTCAAACGATTGTGCGCATAATCATCGTAAAGATCAAATACTTCTTGTTTGATAACTTCAGCCTTAATACCTTCTATATCGACTTCAGGCTGAATATTTACCGACGAATTTGTTTCTTTTTGAGGTGCTTCCATAACCGGCTATTTAAAATATTAAATGGATCTTTAAAGATAATGGATTTTTATCATTACAGATCCGAGAGACTGGGATTGATATCCCGATTAAACAGAAATGGCTTTATGAATGCTTCAATTTTCATCTTATTCCAGAACGCAATAGACAAGATAATTGGAAATGTTACGATGAATAAGAAATGTATATTTAAGGCATTAAAACACCGTATTTTGTGACAGCATTTGCGATGCAGCTACGCTTGAATCACTATCAATTGATAATCAAATAAATATAAAAACAACCTTTGATATTAGGAGCAGCAAGAATTTCACTTTAATTGTTCCTAAAAGGGATCAACTATTCCACTTTTCTGCGCGTAGCAATATAGGCCATCCACCGATTTGTTCTACACTTCGATAATAATATTTTTGGTAACGGTCTATGTTAAATCGTTCAAAAATAAGGTTGTAAATCAGTGATAAATTGCTTCTTACCGTAATCTTTTATTATGATTATCAGCTTTCTGTATCAGCCACCTTGTGAATTCCTCCATTGCTCCAACATTTTGAAGCCTTGCCGGTAATCTCTTACCATCGACATATTCATTGTAAAACCATGGATCTCCTACCGCGAATATAGTTCCCTTCCCGTAGCTGGTAGTTACCGCTATAATATGGCCATTTTTTTCTAGGATAGTTTGAACAGGTTTCGTCGGGTGAATTGTCGACAGTTCTTTTATGTAAACACGTCTTGTTTGTTTAAAAATCATATTTCCTTCAGCAATACTGACCCCTCCGGAATCAAAAGCTCGCCCAGGCACATGGTTGTAACTATCTTCATTAAACAGGAAACCAAAATGCTGCGTAAGTAGATTAATATGCTGAATATCTGCATTGCCACTATCATTAGTCATCAGCACAAGGACACCGCCCTTAGCCACCCAATTGGCGACTACATCAGCATATTGTTTCGTCATATATTTTGCATCTTTGTTCTCACTTGGAATATCCGGATCGGTGATGATATAAATGGATGCATCGCTTAGGTTCTTTTTGGAAGGCGGATCAAAGGTTGTCCTTGTCGCAGCACCCATACTCTTAAAAACAGCTCCCCAAAGAGAATATCCGCCTAAATCCTTTTGATCCCATTTATAATGTGTTGGCTGCAATTTACCTGATTTATCTTCCTTTTTTTCATTATTGAAATAGCTGTCCAGTAGTACCGTCAAACTATCCTTTTGTGGAAGTGAGTACTTTACTCTCGTTTCCCCTGGCACCTTATATTGGGACATAGAAGACAAAGAAACATCGATTCTATCACTATTTTTACTACCGGTATAACCTATTGCAGTCGCTACAATAAAGGAAAGCTTTAAAAAAAAGTACATGTATGAAATTTATTAAGTAAAAGTGTCGCTGTTAACACAGTCAAATATAATAAAGAAAGACGCCTAAATAATCATCCATGCTAAATATGTTTATTACTTAGTTACAATTATGGCATTAATTTTTATCATCAACAGCAGCAGCAACGGAAAAAGTTAAGTAAGAAGAATGAATCTTACCCACATGAATCCAGCTGGCCCCGAATATTCTCTAACTTGGCTTTGACAAAAAATGACTGACATACTCTTTCACGTACTTTATTTCATTACCATTACAGGTATAAGGTGGGGTAATGACAATAGAGGTTCCATTGTAACTTATTGTAAGACAGGAGGCTTCATATAACACTGGACATCTTCCTGTCTCCGATTCGATCAGGGATTTCCTAATTTATTCAAAACCTGTTGCACCCTGTTATATAGTTTTTGTCCATAAGCACCCCCATTCAAGGATGTACCGTAAGCCAAAATAGAGGCCTTACAGTTTTCGGGGGTATCTGTTTTCACATTCTTAAAAGCATTTCCAGAAGCATGAAGATCCAGAGCTTTCAGTGCCATTATGGAATTAGTTTTTTGAAACAGTTCATCCCAGTCCTCATTTGACGAGATTGTAGCTGCCTTGCTTTTCAAGGCTCCATATTCAGCCACTGTAAGACTGGTAATTGGATTAGCAAGCCCCGCCGTCCAGGCAGTCTGGTGTTTTAATATGGTTGGATCTGTTCCAGAGTATTTAAGGATAAAATCAATAAATGGCAGATCGTTACCTATCCAGGTGATCTGTGTATAAGCCCGGCCCCTGAATTTATGAAAATCAACTTGTGCTACATACGGTATCGTATTCGGGTTGGTTTCTGTAATTGGATAATCCTGACCACCCCAAAGTATGTCCGCCGTATTCTTATAAAGACTGGCGCATGCAAGACTATCATGTGCAGCATTATCAAACCATTTAAAAGCTGTAATATTTGGTGCAACATTATAGGAACCCTTTTTGGTATAATTAGGAATATAATTCGCATATCCCGATTATCCCGCCGCAAACTTCTTTATTACCAATCGAACGGGCAAAAAAAGCATTAAAACCGGAACCGTCTTTTAGCTGTAAAGAATGCATCAACTTCGGAACCATTATTAAATTGGCTGCCAGGAAGGTTAGCTGTATTGGTCAAAAAATCCGGTGCAATTGTGGTAGCAGTAACAGAGGGGTTGCCTTCTCCCCCTTCAGAAATCTTATCTGCAAAATGGATGATCTGATTTTAAGAGGTTGACATAGATAAGGCTTTATATTTGTAGT
>DATJDF010000097.1:0-3792 GCA_035497555.1 Arachidicoccus sp.
CCGCCTTGGGAATGGGTTACCAGAATGCCCTCACCAATTTTACCAAACAAAGCAGAAACAGCATTTGAAACGACTTCTGCATCAAATGTGCCGGTGTTTGGCGTCATTTGCCGGAAAAACTGTTCCAGGGAGGCTGCGTCCCTAGGGAATTGAACATTTGGAAAATAATCCGGGTAATTGCCAATCCTGAATTGTGTAAACCAGAACTGTTCGTCAGCAGTTGGCGTTATGGATACGGCAACGGTACTTCTACCAGCGTCACCTCGGCGTGGCTGGTCGAGCAGGTAAACGCCAAAACAACGCCTTAAAAAAATATTCTGAAAGCCTTCCCTCCCATCTGGAGTCGTTTCCCATGTTTTTTTGGACTCTCCGGCACCATGTAAAAAAATCAGCGGATACTTGCGTGCTTTTACCGGGATCTGATAAAAAACGTAGGCATGGTCCCCATGAAACGTCTGACCTTGAGGTTGTAGCGCATTTTTTAGATCAAATATCCCCGGTTCAGAAACCCGTGTACCACCGACAAGGAAACTACCTTGCCTGGCGATACTCAGTGTTTTTTGCACACTTTGGGCACTGGCCGCCACGGATGCAGCAAGTAATACTGTCGACAACCCCAAAAAACGCCGGATTAGTTTTATCATATTCTAAAATTTAGGTGTTAAAGGTCCAATTTTCGTTCACTGAGCCACTTTACTTTTGTGGGGTCGCGATGATCGAAGAACAGACTTTCTTTGGAATCAAGCATGGAAATCTGCTCCATATCCTGCATCGATAGCTCAAAATCGAAAATGTTGAAATTCTCAGCCATTCTTTCTTTGCGCACTGTTTTAGGAATAGCAATAACACCTCTTTGTGTTAACCATCTTAAAATCACCTGCGCCACTGATTTGTCGTAATTACCAGCTATGTCCGCTAAGATATCATTATGGAATATATTGTTTTTGCCTTCTGCAAAAGGTCCCCAAGACTCGATCTGAACATTATTTTCCTGAAGGATTGCTTGATTTTCAATCTGTTGATGAAAAGGGTGCGTTTCGACTTGGTTGATAGCAGGGGTAAAACCGCTATTAATGATCAGATCAAGCATACGATCGGAGGAGAAATTGGCTACCCCAATAGCTTTTACTTTTCCCTCCTTGTTCAATTCCTGCATCGCCCTCCAGGAACCAAAAACATCTCCGTAAGGCTGGTGGATGAGATATAGGTCTAAGTAGTCTAATTGCAACTTTTCCAGAGACTTATAAAATGCCGCTTTTGTCTTTTCATAACCTGCATCCTGTATCCATAGTTTTGTAGTGATAAACAAATCTTTTCTGTCAACACCACTGTTTTTAATAGCCGAGCCTACAGCTGCTTCGTTCATGTAGGAAGCAGCCGTATCAATTGATCGGTAACCGGTCTCAATGGCGTCTATAACAGCTTTTTCACATTCTGCAGGATCAGGAATTTGGAAAACGCCAAATCCAAGGATGGGCATTTCCACTCCGTTGTTTAGTATTATATTGTACATATTCTTATTTTTAGCGTTCTTATCTAAACTGGGTTCCTTTATTTGAGTTCTTTTATTATCACCGCAAATTTCTGACCTTAAAATGAGCTTTACTGTATATGAATTACTGTTTCCTATACCAATATTACGGATGCGGATTATAAAACGGGGAAATGCTCTACAAGAATCTCTACATTTGTATCAGAAAAGGACAATTATGGAAAGAATGATTAATTTTAAAAATATCAGTGATTACAACAAATTCAATAATCACCCTACACTTCATCCCTTAGTAAGTATATTAGACTTATCCAAGGCCGACCTAAGGCAGTATCACAAGATGAACTTTGGCATATATTGCGTCATACTTAAAGACGTAAAGTGCGGCGACCTTAAATATGGGAAAAACTACTATGATTACCAGGAAGGCACATTAGTATTCTTCTCGCCCGGCCAGGTCGTGGGGGTAGAAAGTTATGAGGAGTTCTATCAGCCCAAAGGTCAGGTTTTGATTTTCCACCCGGACTTGATACATAATACGCCTTTAGGAAAGCATATCAATGATTATAGTTTTTTCTCCTACAACACCAGTGAGGCTTTGCATTTGTCGGAAAAAGAAAGGCAGATCGTGTTGGATTGTTTTTCGAAGATTGAATATGAGCTACAACAATCCATTGACAAACACAGCAAAACATTAATCGCATCCAATATTGAGTTGTTTTTAAATTACTGTACTCGTTTTTACGATCGTCAGTTCATTATCCGGGATAATCTCAACAAAGGAACCCTGGAAAAGTTTGAAGAGCTGTTGAATAATTATTTCTCATCCGAAAAACCCTATACTTTAGGTTTGCCTTCCGTTGCGTATTCTGCGGATGAGTTGAATCTATCGCCGAATTATTTCGGCGATCTAATAAAAAAGGAGACAGGAAAATCTGCGCAAGAATATATCCAAAATAAAATTATAGATATTGCAAAAAGTAAGATCTTCGAAAATGACAAGACGATCAGCGAAATAGCTTATGAATTGGGTTTTAAATACCCACAGCATTTTAGCCGTTTGTTTAAAAATCGGGTTGGATATACTCCTCAAGAATACCGGAATCTAAACTAATTGATTTTAATGTATCGGGTTTAATAATGGCCTTTATAAAATCAACAAATTCTGATAACTCTATTTACTCAATTTAAATAAATGTCCCAATAATGAAATATGCATGTCATCGATCAGAACTTGGACTTCTCATTGCTAAACCCGTCATCCTTATCTATTTCAGAAAACATTTGGCGCCTTCCGGTTTTAGGTGGCCATTCAATTTGGAATCTATTATCTCTTATCATTTCAGCAGTAAAATTTCCTTCTCAAAGTCAGAAATGTAGTTTCATTCCCCCCTTCTGAGTAATGGCCAGTAAAGGGATAAAATTATACTACAAAAGCGATTCCGCTTGAACAAGGAATTACCTCTTCAATAGCTCATGTTCAGGCCTTTCAAATCTTCGGGTGCTCTGCCCAGAGTGAGCATGCCGACTTTGATTCGTTGTAGCGCCGTCGCAATTCCCCCCTTAAATTGCCGCATTTACCCTTTTGCGCCTATTTGGCGTTGTTGTATCTTTGAATAAACTAAGTCAGAATAAAATATATGCCAACTCAAATTTTGTATCCCTGCCCCTTAAAGACCTTAACAGATATGAAGCGCTTTTTACCAAACTTGGTTATCTCTAACCAGAAATTTACCGACGGGAAAGCAACTGCATGATCATCAGTGACACCATTTACATAATGCTGCTGATAGAACCTTTTCCCAGATCTTTACTAAAAAAGAAACTATAACAACAAAAAATAGAACAACATGAGAAAAATAATTTCATTTATGCACATATCGCTTGACGGTTTTGTGGCAGGACTAAACGGAGAAATGAACTGGATTAAAGTTGATGAAGAAATTTTTGATTATGTCGGTAAGCGAATAGGCGAAGGCGATACTGCATTATATGGACGAGTAACTTATCAGATGATGGAAAGTTACTGGCCTACCGCAGCAAATAAGCCGACAGCGACCAAGCACGACATTGAACATTCAAAGTGGTATAACAAAGTCCGCAAAGTCGTTTTATCAAAAACAATGAAAGATGAGGGTTTGAACAACGCTAAAATCATTAGCGACAACCTTTCGGACAGAATAAATGAAATAAAACAACAGCCAGGCAAAGACATCTTGCTTTTTGGTAGTCCGTCAGCAACACATTCGCTTATTCAACTAAACCTAATTGACGGCTACTGGTTATTTGTTAATCCGATT
>DATJDF010000098.1:0-3646 GCA_035497555.1 Arachidicoccus sp.
TAGATAATCTGATGCTCGGTAATCAAAGCATCATGCCAGAAGCATTGAAGATAAATAAGGCACATAATGTACTTTTTGCGCTGCCATTAATACTAGGGCTTATAGGTATGTTTTATCAGTTTAAAAGAAAAGGGGATGATGGATTAATCACCTTCCTGCTATTCTTTATGACTGGTTTTGCGATTGTAATGTACCTGAACCAGGCGGGTAATGAGCCCAGGGAAAGGGATTATGCGTATGCGGGATCCACATATGTATTTGCCATATGGATAGGGATTGGCGTTTTCAAAGTACGAGACTGGTTCCAGAAAATATCCAATCAACGGCTGGCAACTACCCTGGCTTCTGTAGTCTGCCTACTGGCTGTGCCGGTTTTAATGGCGCAGCAGGAGTGGGATGATCATGACAGAAGCAATAAAGCTTTAGCACCTGATCTGGCAACCGACTATTTAGAGAGCTGTGCGCCTAATGCTATTTTATTTACGTTTGGAGATAATGATACTTATCCATTATGGTTTGCACAAGAGGTAAAAGGTGTGCGCCCGGATATCCGGGTGATCAATACCAGCCTGCTTGGCATTGACTGGTATATTAATGACTTAAGGGTTAAAGTCAATGAAAGTGATTCTGTTGACGTCATCTTATCGAAGAAACAGATTGAGGGTGATAACCGAAACCAGACCGTCTTTGTCCCCAAAAATTATCCTCAGGATCGCTATTACGATCTTTATGATATGATGAAAAACTATGTCGGCAGTGAGGATCCTGCTAAACAGGTCCGGATGAATGACGGCAATATGTATAGTACCTTCCCTGTTAAGAATGTTTATGTCCCTGTCGACAAAGCCTTCGTTGAGAAAAACGGTACTGTGAATGCAAAAGACAGTGTTGTAGATGCTTTACGTTTTTCGATTCCTAAGGATAATTTGTTCAAAAACGATTTAGCAATTTTGAACATTATTGCGTCAAATAAATGGAAGCGACCTATCTATTTTACAATGAATCGGGGCGTGGGTCTTGGTTTTGATGATTACTTGCGTAAAGACGGACTGAGTTACCGACTGGTTCCAGTCGTCGCTAATACAACCAGTAATGATCCAACCTACAATAAGTATTTTGCTAAGTACGGTGCAATGGGTTTATTGAAGGCAAACATCAATACAGACTGGATGTACGAGAAGCTCATGAAAAAATTTGTCTTCGGGAACGCAGATGTGCCAGGCGTTTATTTTGATGAAGAAAACAGGCGCCATCTGATTACCATTCGGGAGGCTTTTGCGGACGCTGCAATCGCACTCGTAAAAGATGGCAGAGAAGAGGATGCGCGCAAGGTATTGGATCGAGCAGACAGGATGATGCTTGAACAGAATTTCCCATATGGAATGCCTTCAAGAATGGGCATGCATAATCAGACAAGTTTAAAATTTCTGATGGCGGCCTATATGGCAGGTGATCAGAAATTGGCGGATAAAGTTGCCAAATCCTTGGGCAAAGACCTGAAACAGGAGATCAATTACTTTAATGCTTTACCGCCTGAAAAAGTAGGTAACTATTATTGGGAGGCTCAATCTTATCCACAATATGAAGCATTAATGACGGAATTGGCGAAAGATACCCAGCCGCAGACACCGCTTAAAAATCTGGAGAATAAGGACAGCACACTTCAGGTAATGGATACGAGTAAATAGTCAAATTAGATTTATCTGATCTGACTGTGAAGCTGAGATAAATTATGGCGGATGGGTCAGACCGGGTTTGATCATTTTCAAAAATAAATCAGAAAGGGAAGCAGTTTTAAAGCTACTTCCCTTTCTGATTTATGGCCATATGAGCGATTCTGGCAAAGGATAAAACGGCGTAAATACCTGAATCCTATGCTGATTAATCAACCGAAAAGTAAGCCTGATAAGCACCTGCAGCCAATTCAAATACTGAATCCGAAGGGAGAGGAGTCACCATTCTGGCCGTCTGATTTTCTGCAATATGGATAAATTTTCCAGCTAGTTGGTCTGCGGTCAATTGTCCATTTATTGGTACCGCATGCTGGTCTGTGTCAGAGAGATTCAATAAAATAAGTGCTTTATGTTGCTGCCTTTGGAGATAAAAAGCAAGCACTGAATCGCCTCCCTCAGTTTTAATCCATTGCATGGTCATCCCGTCCTTATATACAGGATGTGATTTTCGAATGGTACAAAGGGTCGAATAAAAGGCTGCTAATTGCGGTATAGGTGTAGAAGACCATTCAATCTGATCCTTATCGAAAAACAGCAAACGTTTTTTATTTGGCAACTCTTGCCCACTATATATTAATGGAACACCTGGGAAAAGAAAAGAAAAGGCAGCCCAGGTTTTCGAGAGTAAAGGACCGTATTTCTCATATTCCGTACCATTCCAGCTATTTTCATCGTGATTACTTGTAAAATATAGCTTTTGTGCCTCAGGTGGGAGATGATAATACCCATCTAAACTTGCTTTTATCTGGTCAAAATTTCCGGGGTCTTTTGCGTAATTTTCGGTGGCATGCATCCAACGCCAACTGTAAGTAATATCAAATACCTCACTGTAATTATCTTCATCACATTCCCCGAGCCAAAGTAACTTTTTAATTTTTTCACAACTTCTACGTGCTTTCGACCAGAATTCGAGTTGGACGAGGTGGGCCATATCACACCTGAATCCATCGATATCGAACAGGCCTATCCAGTATTTCATGGCTTCAATCATGGCTGATTGCATCTCCATATTATCATAATTGAGATCAATCACATCGTCCCAGCCATGAATTTCCGTAAAATTACCCTGCGCATCTTTTCTGTACCAATCTGGATTTGAAGTCCATAGGTGGTCCCATCCTGTATGATTGGCTACCCAATCAATAATGACCTTAAACCCCAAGCTATGTGCCTGATCGATGAGGGCTTTGAAATCTTCCTTATTGCCAAATTCGGGATTGATATCAGTATAGGAACTACAAGCGTAATAACTGCCCAGAGACCCCTTCTTTTTTTGCTGACTGATGGGTGTAATCGGCATGAACCAAAGTATAGCAACACCCATTTCTTTAAGGCGGCTGAGGTGTTTTGCAAAGGCTTTAAATGTCCCTTCGGGGGTATATTGACGGATATTTACTTCATATATATTAGCTCCTGCGAGCCAATCTACTGCCGGATATCTTATACTCATATTATGTTTTATCGAGGTCTGTACGAATGCTAACTGCATAACCTCAGGTTATGCAGTTAGCAATTTTTAAATTGGTCAAGGCAATAGGGAAGCTCGTCATTCATCTTCAAAATTCATCATACTGCCGATTAAATCATTAAAACTTATCTGACCTTCTAAGGTCTTTTTACTGATAAGTGAATAGGCTGCAAGACCATGTAAAATAAACTCCATCAACAGGGCGGATTCTTTTTCTTCCAGGTGCGGGTAATGCTTTTTGACAATACTATATAGCCCGTCGACTGTGTACAACCTGGCGATTCGGTCACTGTCTTTCATTTCGACCAATAGGTCCAGTGAATTTCCCTGGTCAAACCAACTGATGATTTTTCTGTAAGGATTTAATTCCCTGCCTTCCTGAGACGGCTTTCCCGAAGGAGATTGTTTGGCAGGTGGCGGGAAGTATAGTAAGAATTGACTCCGA
>DATJDF010000099.1:0-2016 GCA_035497555.1 Arachidicoccus sp.
CCGAACTATCGTCATGCAGAATACATGACCTGGCCGCGGGCATTTGCCGTGGCTGAAGCCTTATGGAGTCCAAAGGATAAGCGTAATTGGGATAATTTCACAGGTAGGCTGGAGGGCCAGTTTGCCAGGTTGGATGCTGCAGATGTCAAATATGCACGCAGTGTATACCAGGCTATAATCAGCGGTGTAAAAGGGGCCAATGATTCCCTGAATGTACAATTAGAGACCGAAATCAAAGGGCTGGATGTTTACTACACATTTGATGGTACTGATCCGGATAATTTTTACCCTAAATACATGGGAAAACCTCTGGAGATACCCAAGGGCGCTACGGAGATCAGGGTGGTCACCTATAAAGGGAACAAGCAAGCCGGTCAGCAAATTAATTTTCCGCTGAAAGATTTGAAAGTGAAAGCAGTCAGATAATCGAAAATAAAAAAAGAGATTAGAAAAGGAAGCTCGGACCAGAGCGTCAGCAGATATTGATTTTTCCTTTCCTAAATATCATAATTTGTCAAATATTTAAAAATACATCCAAAAGCAATTGTTATCAATTCAATAGAATATCAATTCCAGATGGCTGATTGCTGTTTTAATACTTATGCAAAACACGCAATCAAAGATTGAATTACCTGCTGATTTTTATTGGGAGGGATAATCCCATTTTAATATCCATTTACCCAACTAGTTTAAATGGCCCAGCGCAAATCAGGCGATCAAATCATCGACTTTGAGACGGCGTAACCCGAAATCATTCTTACGCAGTTTTTGAAAAGACGATTAAAAAATGCATTTATGCTTCAAAAGTAATATCCTTCAGCTTCCAGTGATCATCATAACCAGCAATCACGAAGAGCTCCGCACGGCTTCCTTTATAAGAAAACGGAGTACTGATTAGGAGAAATTATTAGTTTGTCATTTTGCAATGGAGGTAGAAGGGCATATTACTAGTTGGTGATAGAAAAAATATTTTACTACTTTTGAAAATTCTTTTTTATTTTTGTGCGACGGAGTTGCCGCGTAAGTGAGCGAGGCATAAAGCAGTGACTGCTATGAATCACCAAAAACAGCCAACTAACTCCTATGGTTCGCTTTTCAGTGACGGTGTATATCTCTGTGGAATTGTCCATGCCAGTGGCTTAAAAACAAAAGGGCACTATTTTTTATATAAAATTACCGATAACAGCTATCCAAAATACATGATTTTAACCGCTCAGTTGGCAGTTATACCAAACGTTCCCTCATTGGTGATCGCTCACCCCCCTATGGCATGACAAAATACGGTGGTAAGGGTGCCATGGTACTTTTTTTCGTTTACAGTGGGATCTTTGAACCTTGCTATATTAGCTTATATCTGTTCAAGCATCAGGACATTACAGATGCTAATGCAACCATAGATCAATCCGGCTTAGTCGCCGGTGTATATATTTTAAAATATGCTGACGGGTACATAACTCAACTATTAATATCATTAAAAACTAAATTAAGATTAGAATTTAAATTAAAAGCTGTTAATATCCAGTGGAGAGAATTTATACTATATAGAGGATACTATCGCCGCTTTACGTCTTGGTATAAGCCGCAGCTTTGCTTTCTTCATTGAAGGAGGCTCGTGGCTGTGTCAATACTATTAAATATTGATTTTAATTTTCTTTTGTGTGCTCCTGCTTAGGTGTTATTGCATAGGATATTCGGAAAAGAGATGGAAATGGAGAAATGGATGGAGGATAGCAATAGGAGATGACTTCTGTGGTTCATTAAAGGCAACTAGCATAATTATAATATAAATTTACTAAAATGAAAAGAACTTTTACATTTTTTGCAATCTTTGCCGCATTGCTACTATGGGCACAAACGACCCATGCGCAATACACTAAGTTATTTGACTTTAACGGCAATGTTGGGCTGCATCCAGGATCCATGCCCCAATACACACAGCTACTTAGCGATGGCAATTTTCTCTATGGGATGACACTTAATGGCGGTGCAGGTGGTTACGGAAATATTTTTAAAGTA
>DATJDF010000100.1:0-4731 GCA_035497555.1 Arachidicoccus sp.
TTACTTATTAAAAGGCTGCAACAAAAAACCGGCATGAGTGTGCTTTTCATCTCCCACGACATCCAGCTGGTAGCTGAAATGGCAGACCGCGTGGCTGTATTTTACCGGGGACAGATGGTGGAATCAGGCCCTGTCCTGGAACTTATGAAGGCACCCAAAAATCCTTACACCCGGGCGCTCTTATCCTGCCGCCCTGGGTTATATCAGCCCGGTGAAAGGTTGCCGGTGGTGGCAGATTTTATGGATGAAGGGAAAAATCAACAGCAAGGTGGGCCTGAGCTGCATTTACACAGCGTGCAGGGTAGCTCAAAAGCCGATGCTCAAGCTATTAGTGCTGTTGAGATGGAAAAGCAACCCCAGGATTTCGTCCCAAGAGAAAGTGCCGGTGGGCTGATCGAAAATCAAAGGAATTATAAGGATCAGTCGCCACTGCTCATTCTCAAAAATCTAAATGTCTGGTATCCTACGGCCTACCATTTCTGGGGCCAGCCTAAAGCATATAACAAAGCAGTTCAAGCGGTCACTCTTGAAGTTTTTCAAGGGGAGACGCTGGGACTTGTAGGGGGGTCCGGCTGTGGCAAAACAACGCTCGGCAGAGCGGTAATGGGACTGACACCGATTCATAGTGGTGAAATCTGGTATAAGGGAAAGTTGTTGACGCGTGCAGGGCACAAAGAGACCACTGCCCTTGCCCGTGAAATTCAGATGATTTTTCAGGATCCATATGGAGCCCTGAATCCCAAAATATCCATTGGACAGGCAATTGCAGAAACGCTTTCGGTACACCGTCTTTATCCACGAAGCCAGATCAAAACTGAAGTCCTTCGATGGTTGGATAGAGTGGGGCTCAAGCCGGAGTGGTACGACCGGTATCCACACGAGTTCAGTGGTGGACAGCGCCAACGCATTGTCATTGCCAGGGCACTGGCGTTAAGACCTTCCTTTGTTATCTGTGATGAGAGTGTTTCTGCTTTAGATGTCAGTGTGCAGGCACAGATACTGAATCTACTTAATGAATTAAAAGCTGCGCTGAATTTTACTTCTATTTTCATTTCTCATGATCTCTCGGTTGTCCATTATCTTTCCGACAGAATTGCCGTGATGAATAAAGGGAAACTGGAGGAAATCGGTATTGCCGGTCAGGTTTACAGACAACCCGCTTCACCTTACACCCAATCACTGATTGCGGCCATCCCAAAAATGCCTGAGACGCCGTCTGTATCTGCATCGAATATTTGAGGTATAGACTTAGCTATATTAGCTGGCTTATATTCGTATCCTGAATACTAATCGCTGCTTTCAATCCTTGCCGTAAATTCCTGTCGGTACTGAGCGCTGAAATAACCGAGTGCGCCACCGGTAATATTGCTCTGGGGGTTATTGGGTGTTACACCAAAGTCATCTGCATTCTGCATTAACTGGTAGAAAAATTGATAGATTGGGGCACTTATATTGAGCATTACAACCGTCAATGTATCTCCTAAATGTATATCCAGTTTCTTAGTGAAAATGGGCTGTTCATTAGGTAGGCCATCACCGATATTATCTGAAATCACATTAATGCCGTCATCTTTTTTACCATTGATATACTGCATAAACTGGTAAAAATTGCCCTTGCCCTTAGGGTCATTAAACCTGGGTACTGCGGTAAATACGGACTCGGCAGTAAGTTTACCGGCCTCCGATAAGAGGGAAATGCCGTTTAAGGAAACAGAATCCGGCAACTGGCTGCGGGATTCATACTCGTTGCCTTCCAGTGATACACTTAATTTATATACATGACCACAGACCGCTCTTATTTTTCTTGAGGCATATACTTTGTCACCCGAACTGTTCATTTTTATTGAAAGCGTATCTGTTAATTGACCGGTACTGTCCTTAATAACGACCTGTGCATTTTCTATCAATGAAAAGTCCGATAAATCGCCAAAAGCTGCTGAACGGCTAATTTTGACGTAGCAGCCTTCCGGCCCGTTGGAAACAACGCTTTCAATAACCAGGCTGCCTGGAGCGGATTTAAGTTTAAGCTGGACCATCTTTGTACAGCTGGTTAATCCCAGTAAAATAAATGGGATAAGCAGAAGGCATCTGGCCACATAACCTGGCAGACGAAAGCAGGTGACAAGTGCATCGATCCCCGACGTTTTATTTGGATTGCATATATGTAAAATATTGGGTAAGCACTCCATCTTACTTAGAATTTAAAATTATAGGAGACCGCAGGCACCCATCTAAATAAGGAAGTCTGTTCTGCCACCGTTTTACGCGGATCATCCTCTTCTTGTTTAAAACGGATCAGATAGGCATTTTCGCGGCCATATACATTGTAAATCCCAAAACTCCAGGAAGCCTGGTAGTGTTTATGCGGTTTGCACTGAAGGGTAAAATCAATATCCATTCGATGATAAATTGGCATCCGGTAATCATTTCTTTTGGTATAATAATAAATCGTCTGGTTGTTTAACTGATACTTTGCCTCTGGGAAAGTTACTGCATTTCCGGTAGAAATCATAAAATCACCGGAAACACTCCATTTGCCTGATAATGGATACAGGGCGACTAAGGATAAATCGTGTGTCCTGTCCTGGCGCGCATTATACCAATGGCTGCCATTGATCCCGTCGATCTGTTTTTCGGTCTTTGACAGGGTATAGCTTAACCAACCCGTAAGTCGCCCTTTGTTTTTTTTCAGATAAATCTCAAGGCCATAGGCACGACCAACGCCATATAGCAGCTGGGATTCTACATCAGTGCTGGTCGTCAGATCGGCACCGTTTCTGTAATCTACCTGATGGTTCATCCATTTATAGTAGGATTCCAGTTGTAAAGCGTAGCCACCCATTTCACGGTAATAACCCAGACTGAACTGGTCCGCTGTTTCTGGACGGATATTATAACTGTCTCCTGTCCATTGGTCTGTCGGATTGGTGGAAACTGAATTACTTAGCAGATGCAAATGCTGGCTATTACGTGCATAGGCAAATTTCAGGCTGGAATTTTTATTTAATTTGTACTGGAGTGAAAGCCTTGGCTCTGGATTGAGATAGGTTTTGCCGATCTGACCCTTCTTTAATACGGCACTGTCGACCGGATCTGTACTGACAGGCTGGTAGCTGTAGTAAGATCCTGGTCCCAGCAGGCTGTAGACAGAAAGGCGCAGCCCGGCATTTAAATCCAGCCTGCTATTCATCTTTTGTTCGTAATCTAAATAGAAGGCATTTTCCCAGCCTGTTTTTAAGGTCTTGATCTGGGAATAATCGGCCGAATCATTTCCTCCGGAAAAATGAGTGGGATCAAATTGGTGATAAATACTATTGAATCCAAAATGCCAGGTGCCAGGTCCCATATACCAATTAAAATCCTGTTTAAGATGGTAGTCCCGGATGACAGAATTCAGGTAAAAACGGTTTTTCCCGGACTTTAGCTGGATATTAAAATGATAGTCGCTGAAAATAAAAGCTGTGTTGGAAAAAAAACCATCGCCTAATATACTGTTATAGCGCAGGGTAGCCACTTTGTTGCCCCAATCGATTAAAAACTGATCGCTGATGCCTAGTTTATCGGTGCCCAGGTAACCGGAGAAATAGAGGTGGTTTTTAGGATTTAATTCGAAATTAGCTTTGGCATTCAGGTCATAAAAATAAAGGGAATTGTCTTTGATGTCCTTATTACGACTCATGTGCAGGAAAAGGTCCGCGTAGGTTCTTCTGCCCGTAACCATAAAGGATGACTTGTTCTTTTGTATAGGGCCTTCGAGGCTGAGTCGGCTACTGATAAGGCCGATACCACCTGCTGCATGAAAGGATTGATTGTTGCCTTCTTTCATCCGTACATCGAGTACAGACGCCAGACGCCCGCCATACTGCGCCCCCGCATTACCCTTGATCAGGGTTACATCTTTAATGGCGTCGCTATTAAAAGTGCTGAAAAATCCAAATAGATGTGATGCATTATAAACCGGAGCCTCATCAAGTAAAATCAGGTTCTGACCAGCGGTGCTGCCCCGCACATAAAATCCTGAATTACCATCATTGGCTGGCTTTACACCGGGCAATAAGGAAAGCACCTTCAATACATCTCTTTCTCCGAATATGACGGGTAATTTAGCGGCCTGCTGCATGTCAATATGGTGGACGCCCATTTGCGTGGCGGCCTGGGTCTCTGTCCGGGTTGCATAAATATGAACCGCATTTTTTTCAAGTGCTGTGGAAGAAGTTAATTGCCGCTGAAGTGAAATGCTGATCACCGAATCTGCATGAAGTTGCAAAACGATCAGTGTATCCTCATAACCCACATGGCTAAGTTTTAACTGGCAATTTTTTGCAGGTGATGCAAGACTAAAAAAACCGTAGGCATTGGTCAAACATGCGCTTTGTCCTGATCGCAGTTCAATACTTACATCTGAAAGGTGCTCGCCGGAGCTGGCATCCTTTACAGTGCCGCTTATCCTATAAGTCTCCATTTTCTGTGATATGCCTGCTACCGGCAGGCATATCACAGCGATGAAAAGAAGTAAAAGCGCTTTTTGCATATGACTTCAGCTTTACAGTTGGACGGTCGTCACGGTAATTTTTAACGCACCAGACGAAACCCCAGATTGTTGCTTCCGCTGGTCGGCTCACCTTTGCCACGGGCCCCGGCTTTATAACGAATGCAATAATCGTCGCTACATAAAAATGAGCCGCCACGCTGTACGCGTTTGATGACGCCCGGCTCTTGGGGATCGTAGCT
>DATJDF010000101.1:0-1939 GCA_035497555.1 Arachidicoccus sp.
CCGCTATTTGCTTTTTAAAAAAGAGTCGAACAGCCGCTTCCCGGACTCATGGTCACCGGTGCAACGAAATTAGGTTTTCTCTGACTTGAAATGCGGATTGATAATCCTGAACAGCATTAGGGAGAAGCTATCTGTCAATATGCGCTATCATCTTTAGAAATTCAATTAGACCGAGTACCTCTGTTTCTTCCGTAAGTGGGTAACGATCGGTTCCGGGATATATGACAAACTTATGGGTTGCCCCCATGTCTTCACAGGCATCGTAAAATCCCTTGCGAACAGTGGGCGCCGAAGATCTTTTAACTTCAACGGCCCATACTTCGTTATTGGGTGCTTCAAGAACCAGATCGACTTCAGTCTGTGCGGTTGTCCTGTAATAACTGTATCGCCATTTATTGGATAGTTGTGTAATAATATTCTCTATAACAAATCCTTCCCAGCTTGTCCCAATGATTGGATGACCCATTAGACTTTCAAAATTGGAAATATTGAGTAGACTATGCAAAAGCCCCGTATCGCGTAAATAAGTCTTAGGGGTCTTAACCAACCGTTTTCTAGTATTGCCAGACCAGGGCTGGATCTGTCTGATCATATAAAAGTCCGTTAATATATCTATATACGATTTAATAGTGGTATGACTAACACCCAAACTTTTCCCCATATCGGAAGTTACGACCTGTTGCCCGTGATAATGTGCAAGCATGGTCCAAAACCGTTTCAGCCTGGCAGGTGGCACTTGTGGTCCCATTAATGGGATATCCCTTTCTACATAGGTAGAGATAAAATCATTTCGCCATTGCCAGCTTTCGTCATCATTCATGGCTAAATAGCTACCTGGAAACCCACCCCTAAACCATAATTTTTCTCCGTTATATTCTAAAGGGGCTGTATTATAAATTTCTGTTGCGGAGAACGGGCATAATTCCATATACCTGATTCTTCCTGCCAGCGTTTCAGATGACTGTTGTAATAAATCCCTTGAGGCAGACCCTAATAACAGAAAATGCCCAAAAGGCTCTCCTGCTCTTATGCGCAAGTCAATTAACCCTCTCAAGACTTTAAAGAGTCCTGGTTTTCTTTGCACTTCGTCAATAATCAATAACCTATTTTCCTGGCGTCGTAGAAAACTTTCAGGATCATGCAACTTATTAAGGTCAGAGTCCAGTTCGAGATCAAGATAAGATGTTTGTTTGTCTGGAAACTGTTCTGCCACTTTTAAAGCGAGTGTTGTTTTCCCTACTTGTCTTGGACCCAAAAGCGCAATGACGGGAACATTACGGAGGGCATTTAACAAATCGTGTTGGATAATTCGATCAATCATAAATTATGTAATTTGCAAGTTTAAATTTCAGATTACATGTAAATATACAAAAAATATTGTTACTTGTAAGTCAAACTTGCAAATAACAAGGTTTTTTAATCTCCTTTGTTAGATATTATAACAAAAACATATGTCATCCGGAGAAATTAGATAAATAGGACGAAGAGGAATGCTATATTTAGCCCGATGAAAAATTGTAGAATGATGAGCCGGTTTTCTTACTGCAACCGGCCGTTCTGCCTGCTGGAACATTAATAGAATTTATAGGCTATGCCTCCTGCCAGTGGTTAGGGACTTCCTGGCCCAAAATAAGGTAACTGCCTTATTCTCAGCTATAATTTCGGGGGAATAATTATCTGCTCAATCCATATCACTCAGGAATTTGCTCTTGATGAATGATCGTTGAAATATTGTCATGAAAATATTTTAAATCGACATTTGTGTGTTTGCCCGTTCTACTTAACCTTTTTCCATTCGAATGTGCTGTTTTGATTAACTAAGATCTTTGTGACCCTTTCATTTTTCAATAAAAACTTACCAGTTATATCCTTTAAACCTTTCAGCTGAAATTTTGTGTTTGTCTGGAATAATAGTTCAAAGGTAGACTGGCCTGAAATT
>DATJDF010000102.1:0-5295 GCA_035497555.1 Arachidicoccus sp.
AATAAATATCATTTCACGATCATTGATGAACTCTATGCTCAAAGAGATGAAAAAGAACTGATTTTTCATCTGGAGGAAAAATACGAAAAAATCCGTCTGGAGCATGTCATCAAGGAAGTCGAAGTGCCTGAGCATTTAAAGCCCATCCTGAGACCCTACCAGTCTGCCGGCTTCCACTGGTTGAACTATTTAGACGATGTCAAATGGGGCGGTATTCTTGCGGATGACATGGGTCTTGGTAAAACAATACAGACGCTTACTTACCTTTATCATTTAAAACAGGAAAAAGGTCCGGCATTCTCTGCACTGGTCGTATGCCCTACGTCCCTGCTTTATAACTGGGAAAATGAAATCCGGAAGTTTACACCAGGCATCTCCTACTTCATCCATCATGGAGCAAGCCGTAATCTTCAACAAATTGAAAACGGGACTGCATCCATTATTATTACGACTTATGGTACGCTGCGTAGTGATATTAAAAGTTTCGCCGATCACCGGTTCAGTTATGTTGTATTAGATGAAAGCCAGGCCATTAAAAACCCGGTAAGTAAGATAGCCAAGGCGGTGAATCTGCTTCAGGCAGATAACCGGCTCTGTCTGAGTGGTACGCCACTTCAAAACAACACCTTTGATATTTATGCCCAGATGAACTTTTTGAATCCTGGCTTACTGGGTAGTGTAGAATGGTTCAAGCACCAGTTTGCCATTCCCATTGATAAATTCGGAGAAAAACAACAGAAAGAACAGTTAAGGAAACTTTTGTTTCCTTTCATCCTGCGCAGAACAAAGGAACAGGTAGCCAAAGACTTACCTGAGAAAACCGAACAGGTTCTTTTTTGTGAAATGGGCAAACACCAAAGAGCCATTTACGACGCCTACCGCAACGATGTCCGGGATAAACTACTCGGCATGATTGATCAGCAGGGGGTACAGAAATCTCAGCTTTCTATCTTACAGGGTCTTATGCGCTTAAGACAGATCTGTGACAGTCCGGCTATCATCAAGGACGAAAATTACGGCAACCATTCAATCAAGATCAAAGAATTAACCAAGGAGCTGGAGGAGAACCTCTCCAACCATAAAGCACTCATCTTTTCTCAATTTTTGGGGATGCTCGGGCTCATTCGAGAAAAGCTGGAAGAATTTGGCATTAAATATCAGTATTTCGATGGGGGGACTTCAGTTAAAGACCGGGAGAAGGCCATTCAGCAGTTCCAGGGCGATGACGAATGTCGGGTGTTTCTTATTTCCCTTAAAGCAGGTGGCGTCGGTCTCAACTTAACGGCAGCAGATTATGTTTATATTATTGATCCATGGTGGAATCCTGCCATTGAACAACAGGCGATTGACCGTACGCACCGTATTGGCCAAACCAAGAACATCTTCGCGTATAGAATGATCTGTAAGGACACTGTGGAAGATAAAATCCTAAAATTGCAGGATCGCAAGCGTGCCCTGGCCAATGAACTGATTGCCGAGGACAGTTCCTTCGTCAAGAGTCTTACGAAAGAAGATATTGAATACCTCTTTAGTTAATCAAATCATTACTAACGCTGAAAATCAGCTAACCCACGAGAATGGGTAAGGTTCCACCGCGAGGATTCAATTACTGTAACAGTTCTTTAATGGCCTTGTGATAGGTTCCAAAATCAAAATTGGCCAACGTTTTATCCATGTTGGCCTGAATCCGGTCATTGCATAAATTCCCCAGGCTTCCTTCATGCGTGTGATGCACAGAGGTGCTGTAATCGAATTTTCCAGCTTCAATCCCCAATCCCACTTGTTTATAGGCATCCCTGAAAGGTACACCCTGCAAAACAAGTTTATTGACTTCCTCTACACTGAATATGTATTTGTATTTAGGATCCTCCACAATATCCTTTTTGACTTCCATATGACTGATCATCAGACCGGTCATTTCAATACAACTATGCAGGATACCAAAAGCGGGAAAAAGATGCTCTTTCAGGAGTTGCAATTCCCGGTGGTAACCGGATGGTAAATTTGTGGTCATCATCATAATCTCATTGGGCAGCGCCTTGAGTCGGTTGCTATACCCTCTGATCAGTTCAAAGACATCCGGATTTTTTTTATGCGGCATAATACTGCTTCCCGTAGTGAGTTCAGCCGGGAAAGAGATGAAGGAAAAATTCTGAGAATTGTATAAACAGGCATCCATCGCCAGCTTGGCCAGGGTCTCTGCAATATTAGCCAGTCCCATAGCGGTAATCCTTTCCGCCTTTCCCCGCCCCATCTGTGCATAGACAACATTATAATTCAGATCAGCAAATCCCAGTAAATCCGTTGTCATCTGGCGATTTATCGGAAAAGAAGATCCATAACCCGCAGCGGACCCAAGGGGGTTTTTATTCACGACCTGATACGCAGACTGAAGTACAGTAAGGTCATCGACTAAACTTTCTGCATAAGCGCCCAGCCATAAGCCAAATGAAGAAGGCATGGCAATCTGCAGATGCGTATAACCCGGTAATAGCATATCCTTATACTCATTGCTTTTAGCAATCAGCAATTCAAATAATGATTTGACGTCTTCTACAATTTTTTCTATTTCGCTTCTGAGAAATAGTTTAACATCTACCAGTACCTGATCATTACGGCTTCTTGCGGAGTGTATTTTTTTACCAATATCACCCAGTTTTTGGGTCAATAAAAATTCAATTTGGGAATGCACATCTTCCACATCCGCCTGAATCTGAAAATCGCCAATCTGTGTTTGCTCATATATCGTTTTCAGTTCTGCAACAAGGGCATCTTTTTCTGCACGCGTAAGTAGTCCGATAGTGGCGAGCATCTCAGCATGGGCCATATTTCCCAAGGCATCAAAGGGTGCCAGTAATATATCGAATTCACGATCTCTACCAATTGTAAAGGTCTCAACTTCTTTTAAGGAGGTCGTATTTTTTGCCCAAAGTTTCATGGCGGATAATTTGTCTGTTTGCTCTTCTCGGAAGATAATCAAATTTGGATCAAAAGCAGGCCAACTCCATAGATTATTCAACGAAAATCGTCCTGCGTCTAACTATTGCAAAGAAACGGTTTTCTCTGGGATAAATAATATCTTTGAAGTATAAAATAAGTACCGATGAAAGGAAAATGCATCATAGTAATGGGCGTATCCGGCTCAGGCAAATCAACTATTGCAATAGCCATCAGCCACCGCATGGGCGCCATTTTCCTGGAAGGCGATGATTTTCATTCTCAGAGCAATATCGATAAAATGGCCCATGGGCACCCCCTGACGGATGCAGACCGGGCGGATTGGCTCCGAAATATCCATTTAAAAGTAAAGGAATTAACAGACCAGGGTAAAGATACCGTGGTTTCCTGCTCTGCCTTAAAAAGAAACTATCGCCAGACGCTGAGCGCACAGATTGACCAAATTCTATTTGTTTACCTGAAAGGCTCCTTTGCCTTGATTCATTCCTGGATGGTTGCCCGAAAAGACCATTTCATGCCTGTCAAATTGCTTAAAAGCCAGTTCGATACTTTGGAGGAACCTACCTCTGAGGAGAAAAATGCGGTGACAGTCCACCTACAACCAAATCTTAAAAAGGAAAAGCATATTGTCTTTGAAAAGCTCCGGTCCAGAAATTTCATGTAATCATACATGACAAAATACGGTAATCACAACTATCCGTATTCTAACAAGCTACTCCAACGGCGTTCCAACAGCACTCCTTGCGCCTGCCTGCGCATTTTACTTTTTCTTTTCACCCTTAATTAGCAGAAAACAAAATGGAATCAGAAACAGGATCATCCGCCCCAGGGGCGAATGGAAGATCCAACAAACCAGGAAAGACAATATGAAAACGATCGGTAAAATCATAGCACGCCACTTGGCATTACGAACGAATTGGGGCCTGAATACGTGACTGCTGACTTGACTGGCCGGCTTTGTTATATAATCCCAGAGAAGATAATTTGCGAGACCACATAAGGATATATTAGTAACATAAAATAGATAAGGCAATAATAGACTTGCATATTTATCGTCAGAGAACTCGCTATAGACAGCCGTTGTATATGGCATGAGAACAATCGCAAAAAGTAAAAAGAGGTTCAAAAAGATAAGTTTGGGAGTATATCCGGTAACAAACCCAAATAATTGGTGATGTTTGGACCAGTACAGGCCTATCAAAGCAAAACTCATCGCAAATCCAATAAATTTAGGGATTGAAGGGACAAATGCCTGCCAAAATGATTGATCGTCTACGGGCAAGCCGCCCATTTCTGGAATTTTGATTTCGATAATCAATAAGGTGATCGCTATGGCAAATACGGCATCTGAGAACAAAATCAGGCGGTCTACCTGGAATCTCTTTTTTTCCGCAGGGAACAGTTCTTGCATAAAAAAGCATTTATTTCAATTTAGAATAAGCCCAAAAACCTATAATTATCCAAAAATCAGGTAGGTTTTGAAAGGATCTGATAAAAATAACGGCTTTTTTCCATTTTTTTTCTAACTTTAAACTGATCGTATAAAAATGCTCGATAAAATAAGGGCAAATTCTGTTGTGATATTAAAAATAAACCTAATGATAAATCAAAGGGAACAAAAGGGTAAACACAACTTATTCGACTTGAAGCATTTGAATAAAAGTAAAGTCATCTGGCTAAGTGTGCTCTGGGTCCTGGCCGTCGCATGCTGTCTGCTATATATGAGCGACTTCTTTACAGTTTCAGTGTTTACCAAGAAATCATTTACACTGTGGGTTATTGTAATCGTTTCTGGCTACACATTAGTAAAAATTCACCGCACCTACAACCGCAGCAAAAAAGATAATCTCTGATTTTTCAATTGCAGGTCATTTCTCCTGATTTCCCTGAAACAAAATCAATAAGGGTACAAATCCAGAAAGGATTTGAATCGCCTGATTCATTTCTATTTTATTAATAACCAAGTGTTTGTATTATTAAGTATATTGAATATCAGGCAAATTGCACAGATAACCTACTTTCGACGATTCGATGAATATAAATCCCTAAAGCGCACAGACATTTAAAACTGTCAGATAGCTTTAGGGTTTGTTCATAATTAATTCCGGAGGCGAATCAGAACCGAGTATTTTCTAACATCCGGATATACTTTTCAATGCCGGACCTAATCTCTTCTAAATTTATATATTCATCCGCCGTATGACTGCGCGCACTATCGCCGGGGCCACATTTTAATGCAGGGAAAGGCATCAATGCTTTATCTGAACAGGTAGGTGAACCGTAAGGCTTAAGCCCCATGGCGATACCTGATTGAACCAGTGGATGTTCAGGTTCTAT
>DATJDF010000103.1:0-4058 GCA_035497555.1 Arachidicoccus sp.
ACATACTGGACAATAGTTATGGGAAAAACAGCGCATTTTACTATCAATGGCTGACAGAATTTGAAAGTTGTAATCTAATTGAATAAGCGGCCGTCTATTTATATTGATCCAATCCCAGCGCAGACCGATAATTTGCCTCAGCGCGAGTCTTATAAACGATCTCTAAGTTGGCCGGTTCGTTTTGATGCGCTGCTTTTTTATGCCAGATATGATACACGACCCCGCCCATTTTCAGAAATTGTTTTTTTAGGCCAAATATTATAAATCGGCTGACTAATTCTTCATCCTCCCTTCCCCAACCCACCATTGTTTCATTATAACCATTGACGGTGATGGCATCTAGTCGCCAAAATGCCATATTACAGCCTTTCGCGTAATATTTGTATTTTCCATGGACTTTATATTTGTTTGAGAGGAAATTGGATAAATAGAAATTTCTCAGGGTGTTTAATTTGCTCGTTACATGCCTGCGAAGTACGGAGGTATCCGGTAGTTTAATGTAATGCAATAACTTTTCAGTGAATGCTTTAGATAAAGATCCCCTGCTGCCCACCACAAAATAACCTTTTTTACTAAGCCTTAAATGATCCTTAATAAAATTAGGGTGCAAAATAACATCTCCGTCCACCTGGACGATATAATCCCCGGTGGCTTTTGCGATAGCTCTATTCCTGATTCTAGCCAGTTGAAAACCATTATCTTCGTGCCATACATGGATTAGAGGCACCGGGAATATTTCCTGGAATGATTCAATCAACCTCCTGGTTTCCGGGCCGGAACCATCATCGGCTACAAGTACCTCATAGGGTAATTGTCTTAATTGCATAACGCTTTGAAGGCAGAAATCGAGTGCTTTAGGCCAGTTGTATGTAGAAATGACTAAACTGCAAGTCGCCATAAAATGGGTAAACGTGAATAATATTGCAAATATAAATTATCTTAGACAGGTTCCTTAATTTTCGGGCCGTATTCTTTTAATTCAATTATTATACCATACAGTTCTGTAAATAACTGGATTAACGCATCAACCTCTATTTCGAAAACGCTGTTACGATGACAGCTTCTATTGTTACAACCTGCAATGCAATCAACTGTTATTTCTATTCTTGATAAATAGCCCGATAACGCCTGCGCAATCAGATGATAGCAAAGGACTATGCAAATACTGAACGTTTTCTGTCCATTAAGACAGAACTATATGCACGTCACTGATCTGTACGGTACCCAATTCAGATAATCTTTACCTACTCCAGGAGGCGTAAGTTTAAGCCGCACTACTGAGTGCCTCGAAATTTATAAACGTAGTTTTGCCGGCTGCCTACTCATATCAACCGGGTCCCAGTACCCACAGAAATTTGTGGGGAGTGGACCTGATATTGACTGTTATACTTTATCTTTAAAGGCAAGGACTAGATGGTTGTTTTACATGGTGGTAATCGGAGTTACTGAAAGCTATCAAACGCACAGACAGCATTCAAGGCACGATTATCGTAGGGTAAATATTTTATGCGCCTGCAATACGGGCATATCACCCGGTCATTAGCCGCTTTTTAGGTTGCTTTTGCTAAAGGATGACCAATCGTGATCGAATAATTAATACTTTGGATTGATAATATATTTTTATAATCAGTGTTTTAAAATTGATATATTTTTTTAACTTATTTGTTTTGAGCAATTTATATTTTTCAAATCCAGATCAAAAATGCTATCGAGGTGTATTGGAATAATATTAGGGGCGAAAGACTCGGGGTAGAGCAGAATATGAACAATGATTTTTTATACAGGCGGTAACCAATGACAAATGCATAAAATGATTATTCCAGGAATGCCATTTGATTATTATTTATATATAGTATTAAAGGAATCTCTTAGAGAACAGTATAACTTTTCTGACTGTAGTCAATATTTATAGAGATACCATCTTTCATACCTATTCGGGTACGATTTGAGTACATGGGTGGGATAAATTAATAAAATGCTTAAAAATATTTTAGTTGCTAACCATAATCTTCTAAAAGCTGGTGGAACAGAAACCTATACTTTTACGATTATTGAAGAATTAATTAAAAGAGGATTTAACGTTGAATATTTTACTTTTAATAAAGGCGTTTTCTCAGAGAAAATCGAGCTGGATCTTAAGGTTAGATTTATGTCGAAAACTTGCTATGATTTAATTATAGCAAATCATTATACCTGTGTCAATTATTTGTTTGATAGGGGGTTTGTAATTCAGACCTGTCATGGGATTTTCCCCAAGAGAGAACGGCCATCAAAATTTGCTGATGCCTATGTTGCTATTTCTGATGAAGTTAAAAATCATTTATTAAAAGCAGGTATTCAGAGTGAGATTATTTGGAACAGTATTAATGTGGCGAGATTCAGGATAGAAAAAGAGGTGAATGCTGAAATAAAAACAGTGCTGAGTTTATGTCATTCTCAACAGGCCAATGATTTACTGAGGAAGGTATGCAAAGAATTAGATGTCTCGTTGATTGAACAAAGGAAACATGAAAATCCGGTATGGGCTGTTGAGGATCTTATCAACAAGGCTGATATTGTAGTCGGATTGGGAAGGTCTGCTTTTGAGGCCATGGCCTGTGGGCGCCCTGTGATCATTTTTGATCACCGTCATTATTATGTTGCATGCGGTGATGGCTATGTAAGGGATTTTCTATTGGATAGTATAAAATATAATTGTTCAGGAAGATTTCTTAACAGGTTGTATGAACCTGAGGAGATGATTAACGAGTTTAAGAAGTATAATGCTCAGGACAGTCGGTATTTTAGAGAATTTGCTGTTGAATACCTCAATATTGCAAATAATTTGGATCGGTATCTTAGAATTTATGAAGACCGGCCGACTAAAAAAGTGACCCCCCTTTTGCGGCTTGGGCGATATCTGGTTAATATGTGGTTTAAATTATTTTATAGGATTAATTATTCAGTGCCAAAATAGAGAATTAGGGTAAGGTTATCAATATTATAGATTGCAACTGCGATGGAATGTAAAAGCATTTTCTAAAATTCTATTATCTTAGCAGCTTCTATCGTAATAATTGACATCATACAATGCAAAAACTACTATTATTCCTATTCCTCTTCAGTGGTCTGTTAGCGCAAGCACAATCTGATAAAGATAATCTTACGGCAAAGGATTATGCGCATGCTGAAAGTTTTTTGTCCTATAATACAAATCCTTATGTAGATCATGGACCTATACAGCCTAATTGGATAAGTGATACCCGTTTCTGGTACCGGGTGCTCACAGCGAGCGGAAGTGACTATGTCCTGGTGGACGCGGCTACTGGCCGGCGTCAGCCTGCCTTTGACCAGCAAAAGCTGGCGGCTGAACTAACAATCCAAACTGGAAGGCAATACCAGGGAGATCACCTGCCTTTTACAAGTATTCATTTTTCACCAGACCAAAGCAGCATTAGTTTTTTCGCTGTCGGCAAAAGATGGCAATACGCTATTAATAAGAAAAGTCAGTTAACCGCCCTGCCTGGGGTGGAAACCTCAGCAAGGAAACCCGGTGATCGACCCAAAACTGCGCCCGGGGTTGTTTCCCCCGATGGTAGAAAAATGGCCTTTATCCGGGCTGACAACCTTTGGCTAAAGGAGCTCTCATCTGGGAAGGAGACTCAGTTAACAACAGACGGCATTCAAGATTTCGGATATGCCACGGACAATGCCGGCTGGACTCACAGTGACCGTGCCATTCTTAGATGGTCACCAGACTCCAAAAAGATTGCCACTTTCAGGCAGGATCAGCGTAATGTCAATAATATGTATTTGGTCACCACAAACGTCGGCGCGCCTAAATTACAATCATGGAAATATGAATTTCCAGGTGATACGGCCATCATGAAAATTTACCGGTGCATTATAAATGTAGAAACGCCAAAGACCATCTTTTTAAAAGTTCCAGCCGATCCGCACCGGGCAACACTCAGTGATGATATTTCCAGCAGTGGTACTTTTGATGATGTTGACTGGAGCGAAGACGGGCAGAAACTGGCTTTTGTATCCACTTCCAGAGACCATAAAATAGAAAAAGT
>DATJDF010000104.1:0-4153 GCA_035497555.1 Arachidicoccus sp.
GTGCGCTGCCTTGGGAGAAAACCTTTCCTTTTGCTCCGGAGATTCGGGAGTCACTTCGTCCACCACAGACACGGGGATCCCTGCCTTTTTTTGAATCCGGTCAAAGAGTTTTTCTTTTAACTGATCCTCAGACAGTGCATGATCCGGATCAATATGAATTGACTCCTCATGAACCTTGTCGTACCAGGCATTAAATTCCTGCTCTTCTTGCTGCGACAATGAACCTTCCAGCCATTTGCCAGCCAGATATATATACCTTTGTCTCGCATTTTGATCTTCATTCATTCTTTCGACTACCTTTGTATATCTATAGTCAATTGAAAGAATGAAATCCCCCCTCAGGTTGAAAAAAAATTCAAAAAAAAGATAATGTTGCTTAATTCACCATGGACTGAGGGTATAGCTGCGTAAGTAAATCAACAAAAATGGAAATAATAATTGAAGCAAACAAAAATAATACTAAGTAAAAGTCGCGCAGGTAAAAAATAGGTTGTTGTTCACAGCGAAAAGGGAGAAGGCTACAGATTTACTGTTTGCTCTAATTAGAGGTAAGCAGATGCCGCATGCTCATATATAAAGCCCTTACAGAACGGGCAATATTACGTTCAACTGCCTTTTCAGAGATTTGCATTTCCCAGGCAATTTCTTTATGGGAAAGCCCTTCTTCGCGGCTCAATTTAAAAGCCAGCCGGCCCTTCTCCGGTAAGGCATTGATCCTTACCGATAGCCGGTGCTGTAAATCTTCAAAGGTGACTAGATCTTCCGTGCAGGTTGAATACCCTGCTTCAGTATGATTTTTATAGTGACTATAATCGCGTGCCCGCCTTTCTTTAGTAAGTAAGTTGAGAATTTTGTATTTTACTGCAACAGCAAGATAGGCCGAAAAGCTACCATGGACATCCAGCTCACGGCGGCGCTTCCAGAGATTGGCGAATACATCCTGAACCACTTCTTCCGCTTCTGTGGTGTTTTTTAATTTGCTGATGGCCATATAAAGCATTCTATCCCAGTAGCGTTCGTACAATTTTGTGAACGCGTCCACACTGTCATTTTTCAACAATGACAATAAATATTCGTCTGTATTTGGATCATTAAAATTCATTACTCAACTGTGAAGTAAAACTAAAGAAATAATAGCGTGTAAATACGATTGCAGAAGCTTGCAGAATTCTAAAGTGTTGAAACTGAATAATAGCAATCGTTTGCGTTGAATTTTCAGGAGTAAGTTTTGGTTCATACGCTGCTTCGGAAAATTATCTAATTCCTGCCAGGCTTTTATTAAAGCAGTTCCGAATGTAGATTTTATAAAAAAATTTCCTGAAATTTTAAAAGCACTGGCCGATATCACCGGTAACAAAATGCCACAAGGATGACAGTCAGTCGATATCATTAATGGCATTTTTAAAATCAACACAAACGTTTGTCTTTAAATAGCAACGCCTTCGGTTTACGTCGACGTTTGGACAAAAAAAAACTTCGATTTAGGCCTAACCGGGGCAGCCTGCTATTTTTAATTCGTCCACTTGCCATACAAAATAAAAATGCTGCAACACTGTGTCCGTCAGTACCCTGTCTGGTGCCATCAGCTTAAATAAAGGTAGCGCGGACTATTTGTGCACCTCTATAAGTGTATGTGCTTAAAAGGATAAATACGCTTAAATTTTTTAATGACAGGTGACGAAAGCCTAACAGGTAGCCTTTCCATAGTCCTTCTATGAGGAGTCGTGTTTTAAAAATAATTCCTACTTTAGTAGGATTCTTCATTTATTCCGATTAAAAAATAGCTTAGCAAATGAAAGGATATTATCTCTATTTTACTTTTGTAGCCTGCGCCTTATCCCTGTGTATGGGCTTTACGACAATAAATAAAAAAAATGGTGCCAGAAAAGTGATCAGTATTGACAAAGGCTGGGTCTTTCATAAAGGTGCTATTAACCAAAATGAAACTGTTCAGCAGGCTGCGGCTTTCTGGAAAAAGGTGGACCTTCCGCATGATTGGCGTATTCATGAACCCTATAATAAAAATAACCCACGCAAGAACGGCTATCTTCCAATGGATATTGGTTGGTACCGCAAACAGCTGAACCTGAAAGCGGCCTCCAGGGATGCAAAAGTATTCATTGAATTTGACGGCGTTTTCAGAAATTCGACCATTTGGGTAAATGGTCACAAAGCGGGCATGCATTTGTCAGGTTATACCGGGTTTGTACTGGATATAACAGATTTTCTCGATTTTAAATCTGACAGTAACGAATTGACCGTAAAGGTGGATAATCTTCATGCTGATCCGGATATAGCCCCGCATCCCTGGAGTGAATACGGACCCGGGCATGAAGGGTGGTGGTATGAAGGTTATGGCATCTACCGCCATGTCAACATGATTATTACCCATCCGGTACATGTCGCTACCTGGGGCAGTTTTGTATTCAGCAAAAATGTCAGTACAGAAAAAGCACAGATCGTTGTGCGAACCTCCATCCAGAACCAGACCCGACAAAACCAAGTGGTCATTGTGAAAACAAAGATTGAGCATGCGGGTGGAAAAACGGTTCAATCTATGCAGCAAGTCGTTAATATCAAAGAAAATGACCATCAGCAGATCCAGCAAGAGACAGAAATAATGCATCCAATGCTTTGGTCACCGGATCATCCCTATCTGTATACAGTAGTTACAGAGGTATACAGCAAAGGAAATTTAATCGATACATATAGAACACCGCTGGGCATCAGATGGTTTAAATTTACCGCAGACAGCGGCTTTTACCTGAATGGTAAGCATTTGCAGCTAAGGGGTATGAATATCCATGCCGATTATGGAGGTTTGGGAACAGCGCTGCCCGACAGGGCAAATGACAAAAATATTGAAGAGGCCAAAAAGATGGGTGTCAATATTATCCGCTCTGCACACAACGATCCATCGGTGGCACTGATGCGCGCCTGTGATAAAATGGGGATGCTGCTATGGGTAGAAACTCGTTATTTAGGAAAGGATAGTTTTGCACTTGGCTCCATTGATGATATGATTTACAGGGATCGCAACCATCCGGCCATTATTTGTTGGGGTCTTGCCAATAACAGTGGCAGAAATGATCCCGGATTGACTGATTTTTTAAAGGTCATGAATAGCAGGGCCAAGGCGGATGATCCAACCAGGCCGACAGTCTTTGGCTGTGAGGCTAACGGGGATCCTAATAAAACAGGCTTTGCCTTTGTGACAGATGTTATGGGGTACAATGGCGGCGGCATGGGCCGCGACGACCCCGACCATCGCCGTTATCCGAACAGAAAGATGCTCATCAGTGAATACTCCTCTGGGATGGGTGCAAGAGGTATTTATAAAAGGGAGCAAGTGGGTACACCGACCTATGACACACTGGGCGATGGACGTATCTTTAAAAGAACAGGCAGCCTCTCCAGTATCTACGATCTGTGCCTGTCGCACGAAGATGAATGGAGTCATATTGCCCAAAGACCTTTTCTTGCCGGTGGGATTATGTGGTCAGGTATTGAATACTTGGGGGAACCCATCGGATGGCCTATTGTGACAAGCCAATTTGGGGTGCTGGATATCGCCAGGTTTAAAAAAGATGCTTATTATTACTACCTGCAGGAGTGGACCCCAGCACCCATGGTACATCTGTTCCCGCATTGGAACTGGAAACAGGGCGACACCGTGAAGGTCTGGAGTTATTCTAATCAGGACGAGGTGGAACTTTTTTTAAATGGAAAGTCGCTGGGTAAAAAAAATAAAATTCCGCTTGGCCACATTGAATGGAAAGTACCCTATACACCTGGAATTTTAAAGGCAGTTGCTTACAAAGGTGGGCAAAAGACGGTATCATCTACAGTAATCACTGCCGGCGACCCGGCAATGTTCCAATTGACAGCCGACCGTTCAGCAATTAAGGCAGACGGATGCGATCTGAGCTTTATTACTATTGATATCTGTGATAAGAAAGCTGTTAAAGTTCCGATGGCAGATAACATGATTAAGGTGACGGTAAGCGGCGGTAAACTGCTGGGACTTTGTTCCGGTAATCCTCAAAACCATGAGGATCCTTCAAATCCTGCCATGCATGCATTCAACGGAAAACTCTTAGCCATTATCCAGAGTAATACCCGTAAAGGACAGATCGTCGTAAAAGTGAGTGCC
>DATJDF010000105.1:0-3111 GCA_035497555.1 Arachidicoccus sp.
GATTATATTTATCTAATATTTTATCTTTCTACAGTCAAATATTGGCAAATTTCTAAAAAAATAAACTTGCAACCGAATTTTAATGCAGTTTTGTCTTGGGTTCAGTTTATGTAGGCAGACCGGATTTATCCTTCATTTCAAATTGTGGATAAGTAATATCAGATTTTCGAATATATCTTTTCAATTCGTTGATTATATACGACTCTAATACAAATTAATTTAACCGTAATTATGCGTTTGTTATCAACTAGCGTGCTTTTTTTGTTTTTTATCTTCCTTATGACATCATGCAAAAACGGGAAGAAAAAGAGTAGCCAGGTCACTTCCAATATATACCCCGTTATTACCATAGGCTCAGACACAGCAACACTGAATGCTGATTACCCGGGGACCGTTCAGGGGATCGAAAATGTAGAAATACGTCCGAAAATAGACGGCTTTATCTCAGGGATCTATGTTGATGAAGGGGCATCTGTTAAAAAGGGCCAGTTATTATTTAAGATCGATGCACCGCAATACGAACAAAATGTCAGAACTGCCAAGGCCAATATAAATATTGCTCAGGCAGATGTCGATGCTGCTGTTATGAACGTGAATAAAGTAAAGCCTTTGGTTGAAAAGGATATTATCAGTGATTATGAACTAAAATCTGCCAAATTTGCACTTGAAGCAAAGAATGCTGCACTTTCACAGGCAGAGGCCGCACTAGCCAATGCGGAGATCAACCTAAGTTATACTTCTATTTATAGCCCGGTTGGCGGAGTTATCGGTATTTTGCCATTTAAAATCGGAAGCCTGGTTGGCAGTTCAACGACTACTGCGCTGACCACAGTCTCTAATATTTCCAGGATTTACTGTTATTTTTCCATCAATGAGAAACAGGAGCTTGATTTTTTTGCCAGCGCGAAGGGCCGCACAATCCAGGAAAAACTGGCTACTTTACCTGCTGCAATCCTGGTTTTATCTAATGGGAGTATCTTTCAACATAAAGGGCGTATTGAATCCGCAAGCGGTTTCATTAATGCGCAGACGGGGTCTGTAAATCTGCGTGCGACCTTCCCCAATCCGGAAGGACTTGTTAGGAATGGCAGTAGTGCGCTGGTGCGCATTCCGACTACTATTCCAGATGCCTTATTAATCCCACAAAAGGCAACCTATCAGATTCAGGGTGCTCTATTTGTCTATAAACTCGATGAAGAAAATAAAGTGACCTCCGTAAGTGTAAGTGTAAATTCTTCTAATAACGGAAAGTTTTATGTGGTGAAAAGTGGTTTAAAACGGGGGGATCGTATTGTAACAGACGGTATTGACAATTTAAGGGAGAATCTGGTCATCAAGCCAAAAATGACAACATTAAGACAGGCCGTCAATCAACTTAACAAATAAAGAAATAAAAATCATTAAAGTGATCCTGACGATATTACCCGCGTTATGTTAAAACTATTCATCAAAAGGCCCGTACTGGCTACCGTTATTTCTGTGCTGATTGTCACTTTAGGAATCATCGGGATTATATCATTACCAGTTTCTCAATATCCGGATATCGCACCTCCAACCATACAGGTCAGAGCAAGTTACACGGGGGCCAATGCCGATGTAGTGCTTAAAAGTGTAGTTGTTCCGCTCGAGCAGCAGATTAATGGAGTAGAAAACATGGATTATATTACTTCCACTGCGGGAAATGATGGGTCAGCCAATATAACAGTTAGCTTTAAAATTGGCAGCGACCCCAATATGGCAGCGGTGAATGTTCAGAATGCAGTAGCAAGGGCCACTCCGCTTTTGCCTCAGGAAGTGACCAGGTCCGGTGTCACAGTTAAGAAGAAGCAAACCAGTACTTTGCTCGCGATGTCCGTTTATAGTGAAAATCCTGCTTTTGACCAGACATTTTTGCAAAACTATGCGGATATTAATATTGTTCCGGTCATCAAGCGTGTGCCGGGTGTTGGTGATGCGTCGGCCTCAGGCAACATGGATTATTCCATGCGGGTATGGCTCAATGCACCGAAAATGGCCTCCTACGGGCTGGTCCCTGCTGATATTACCGCTGCATTAAATGAACAGAATATTCAGGCAGCTCCCGGGCAATTCGGTGAAGGCAGCGATCAGCCGTTTCAATATGTTATTAAGTATCCGGGAACACTCATTGACACTAGCCAGTTTGGGGAGATTGTCATCAGAAGTGATTTGCGAGGCAGACTCTTAAGGCTTCGCGATGTGGCCCGAATACAACTGGGCGCCTATAGCTATCTTACCACAACCAATACCAATGGTCACCCCGGTGTTTCTATATATGTGTCCCAGGTGGCAGGGTCAAATGCAAGGGACGTGATCCGTCAAACCCTGCAAATAATGGATGATGCAGAAAAATCATTTCCAAAAGGTGTTCATTATGTTGTTCTGAAAAATGTTGATAACTTCTTATCTGCATCCATCGAAAAAGTAATCCATACTTTAATAGAGGCCTTTATTCTGGTATTTATCGTTGTATTTTTGTTCTTACAGGATTTTCGTTCGACACTTATACCTGCTATATCGGTGCCTGTGGCCATCATCGGCACTTTCTTCTTCCTGAAATTATTTGGGTTTACCATTAACTTGCTAACCCTCTTTGCCCTGATCCTTGCGATCGGCATCGTAGTGGATGATGCGATTGTGGTGGTGGAGGCAGTACATGCCAAACTGGACACAGGTTATAAATCAGGTCGCCAGGCGAGTATCGATGCCCTGGGAGAAATATCGGGAGCCATTATTTCCATTACGCTCATTATGGCCGCCGTATTTATTCCGGTAAGTTTTATTGGCGGTTCTGCCGGCTTGTTTTATAAACAATTTGGTTTGACACTGGCCATTGCTATTACGCTCTCAGCCATCAATGCACTCACCTTAAGCCCGGCTTTATGTGCTTTATTTTTGAAAGTAGAAGATGAAGCGCAGCCGAAGCGTTCTTTTCTTGGACGTTTTTTCGTGGCGTTCAATGTGGCATTTGAGCGGCTCACAGGTCGTTATGTCAAAGCCATTACTTTTTTTAACAAAAAGAAATGGATCCCGATATCAATGTTGGTGATTTTCACAATATCTCTTTACTTTATTGCAAAGTCAACCCCAACT
>DATJDF010000106.1:0-12698 GCA_035497555.1 Arachidicoccus sp.
ATCATTTTTGCTGTATTGGCCGCATCAACGCTCCAGGCACAGCTAAGTCATGAGTTATGGTTAGGAGACAGAGAGCCCGCAGCTGTAAAAGTTGTCAGCTTAAAATCGTCGCCCACTATAGAAATTGCTAAACAGGAACTAAAGGACCGTTGGGCCGGAGCGCCGGGATCGACCATAAGAATTGTTGTGGATAAGAATGGTAATCAGGATTTAAAATTAAAAGGTGATGGATACAAACTTGACCAAAATACGATTGAAGCAAAAACGGATATAGGCGCCTTATATGGCGTATATGCCTTATTAAGACGGCAACAAACTGGTGAACCTGTCTCAGGAGTGGTTTCTAATCCTTCCTATGAACAGCGGATTTTAGATCATTGGGATAATTTAGATGGGTCTGTGGAACGTGGATATGCCGGGAACTCCATATTTTGGCATGGAAAGGATTCCTTAGCGGTATTACCTTCTGATCAGAAATTGTGGCATGAATACGCAAGGGCAAATTGTTCAATAGGTATAAACGGTGCAGTTATCAACAATGTAAATGCCTCCCCTTTAATTTTAACGCCTGCTTATCTGATGCGGGTAAAGGCAATTGCTGATGTATTGAGACCTTATGGAATCAAAACATACCTCTCTGTAAATTTTGCATCACCAGCATCGCTAGGAGAACTAAATACGGCCGATCCGCTTGATGCCAAAGTGATCCTATGGTGGCAAAAAAAAGTAAAAGAAATCTATACACTTATCCCGGATTTTGGCGGTTTCTTGGTTAAAGCAAGTAGCGAAGGACAACCTGGGCCACAGAATTATGGGCGCACGCATGCTGATGGGGCGAATATGTTGGCAGATGCCCTGAAACCATTTAATGGCATTGTTATGTGGCGGGCTTTTGTTTACACCGCAAATGACAATGACCGCGCCAAACAGGCTTATTCAGAATTTACACCCCTTGATGGCAAATTCAGGGACAATGTAATCATCCAGGTTAAAAATGGACCTATCGACTTTCAACCCAGAGAGCCTTTCAGCCCATTATTTGGTGCTATGAAGAAAACATCCGTAATGCCAGAATTTCAGATTACTCAGGAATATCTGGGGCATTCGACACATCTTGTTTTTCTAGCGACCATGTGGGAGGAGTGTCTTAAAAGCGATACTTATCAAGAGGGCAAGGGTAGCACTGTCGCAAGGGTTACCAATGGGAGTATATATAAACAGTCACATACGGCGATTGCAGGTGTATCTAATATTGGACTGGACAGCAACTGGTGTGGGCATCCATTTGCACAGGCCAATTGGTACGCCTTTGGCAGGTTGGCATGGAATGATAATTTACGTAGCGCACAAATTGCCGATGAGTGGATAAAACTCACCTTTCATAAAGATGCTGCAATGGTGAAAAATGACCCGGATTATGTCAGTAATTGGTCCAAGCATTTTTTGCAACCTGTAAAACAAATGATGCTGAATAGCCGTGAGGCGGCTGTCAATTATATGATGCCTTTGGGACTACACCATATCATGTCGGCAAACGGCCACTATGGCCCTGGCCCCTGGTGGGCACCCAAAGGAGTGCGCTCAGACTGGACTCCACCCTATTATCATCAAGCAGACAAAAATGGAATTGGTTTTGACAGAACTACCCATGGAAGCGGCGCTGTAAGCCAATACCATGAGCCGGTTTTATCAACGTTTAATAATTTGGCCACCTGTCCTGATATATACCTACTTTGGTTCCATCATCTGCCATGGAAGTATAAAATGAAAGATGGACACACACTCTGGGAGGCACTATGCTACCATTATGACAAAGGGGTTAAGCAAGTTCGTTCATTTCAGAAAATATGGGACCAGACTGAACTCTTTGTGGATAGCAGTCGTTTTCTGGAAGTTCAGACGAAGTTGCGCTACGAGTGCTCAAATGCCATTGTCTGGAAGGATGCATGCCTCCTTTACTTCCAAGAATTTAGTCAGCTGCCGATTCCCTATGACATAGAGCGCCCTGTTCATATGCTTAAAGATATCAGGGCAGATGAATTTAAGAAACGGATAAAATAAAATCATGAATTATGGTTGAATATCTAATATTGAAAAATAAATCATTGATTTTTCAATTATTGGCGAACACAGGATGCCTGTATAAATTTGATCGGAAGATTGAAACAAGTTGCTAATCTTTAGGATAACGAATTTGCACTCGAACGTAAAATTCGCATTATCAAATAGATGATGGTCGAATTTTATTTTTTTTATAAAAATATTTGTCAATATGGCGATTATTCATTTATTTTGGTTTCGGAAATCTAAATGATTTGCTAAAAAATAAATAGATTGGGCTGTTCAAGCCTTATTTTTAGTGTTTCTTTTGATTTTTGGAAGAGAATGTTTTATAAAAAACGTTAAAGAAACGTAGGGATTGGCAATAGCGGAATTAAAAAGCAGTCGAAGCCAGCTTTAATTAAATGTTTTATAGAACATGACAGGCTTAGATTGGGACGCATTATTTTCATCGAACTAACATACATCCACTTAAATTTTAATTAAAAACAAAAACATGGATTCAGGGATCTTTTTAAAATCAGCCATAATATTGCAATCGATTGCAATTTAGCTATTGTACATTGATTGACATTCTCTAACAAATTAAATATTGCACTACTATGCAAAAATTCGATTTAAGAAACATGATTGTTTCTCTCATATTAATTGTTACGGCGAGTCTGCTATCCTCTCCTGCCATATTTGCTCAGGTAGGACCTTCAGCAGTACACGGAATTGTAACTGATTCAACGGGAAGTGCCATTGGAGGTGCTTCTGTCCAGAATCAAGAAACGGGAAAAGGTACGTATACTGATTTCAAAGGGCAATTTTCAATAGAGGCTGTAAGTGGTCAGAAATTGAAAATTTCCTTTATTGGCTTTCAGACCAAAGAGGTGGTTTACACGGGGCAATCAGACATTGAAGTAACTTTACTGGCTAAATCTGATGCGAGTCTTCAGGATATCGTGGTTATTGGTTATGGTACCCAAAGGAAAGAAGCGGTAACCGGTTCGGTAGCATCAATTAGTGGTACCAGCCTCCGGGAAGTTCCTTCTTCCAATGTTTCGGATGCGTTGCAAGGTCGTTTGCCTGGTGTTCAAATTTCTCAGACTTCTTCTCAGCCAGGCGCAGCAATGCAAATACATATTCGTGGTACGCGTTCACTTACAGCAAGCAATGATCCATTGATTGTGCTTGACGGTATTCCATTTGCGGGGTCAATAAGTGATATTGATGCAAACAGTATCAAAAGCCTGGATATATTGAAAGACGCATCGGCCACTGCCATTTATGGCTCACGAGGCGCAAACGGCGTAATTCTGATAACGACTTATAAAGGTATTGCCGGACAGAAAGCGAGAATTAGTGTCAATAGTTATTATGGCGTAAAGAAAGTCTTTTCAGAATATCCGATGATGAATGGACCGGAGTTTATTGCCCTACGTAAGGCAGCAGGTCAATATAATAACGGAGTTGATGAAAATGATAGTATTAACACAGATTGGCAGAAGCTATTCTACAGAACTGCTCATGTAACGAACCAGGATATTAATGTATCTGGTGGTACAGAACATGGTAGTTATAATTTTGGGGCCAGTTATTATAAAGATGAAGCGGTTATACCGACACAACAATATAAACGTTTTTCGTTGCATGGATCAATTGATCAAAATATCGGTAAATATATTCGTGTAGGGTTTTCAACGAATAATAATTTTAATATTACGCAGGGGACTCAGGTAGGAACATATGGCATTTTAAGCATGTCGCCCATCGCCAGTCCTTATAATGAGGACGGCTCGTTGAAACGAACGGTTAAAATGCCCTTAGACGAGTCCTGGGTTTATACAAAAAACAGCATAGAAGGTTTAAAAGATACCTGGCTAAGTCAAACAAAGGCGTATGGATCTTACAACTCATTATACGGTGAGGTGAAGGTCCCTTGGGTGGAAGGTTTAAAATACAGGGTAAATGTGGGATTAAACTACCGGTCAAGTAATGGCGGAAACTATACGGGAGAGGGTATTAATAGTACGAATGAAACGACACCGTCCACCGCTTCTATCACTAATGCACTCACAACCGATTGGACCATTGAAAACCTCCTGACCTATGACAGAACATTTAACAGTAAACATCAGTTAAATGTTGTCGCGCTATATTCAACTGCGCAAAACAAGTATAATAGTTCAAATATTTCGGCTAAGGATATCCCAGCTGATGCTTTCCAATTCTATAACCTTGGACAGGCGGCCGGTGAAATCACCGTCGATCCGGATAACCAGAGCTATCAGGTCAGCGGCCTGATGTCCTGGATGGGGCGTGCAATGTATTCCTATGACAATCGTTATATGGTCACCGCAACTCTACGCTCGGACGCTTCCTCCAGACTGGCTAAGGGCCATCAGTGGCATACTTACCCTGCCATATCTGCGGGATGGAATATTGCCAATGAATCCTTTATGAAAAGCATGTCGGCCATAAATTCACTTAAGTTAAGGGTTGGATATGGGCAAACCTCCAATCAATCCATCGCGCCGTATGCTACTTTAGGTAGGTTATCGACAAATCCTTACAATTTTGGAGATGATAATTATTCAACAGGGTTCTATGTATCCGAACTACCCAATGCTGATCTGGGTTGGGAATATTCAGAGACATGGAACTATGGCTTGGATTTTTCCCTTTTAAATAATCGTCTAAGTGGTACAGTGGAATATTATGTGACTAATACCAATAATATTCTGCTGGGCGTAAATCTACCGGGTACTTCCGGTGTAGGTAGTTATACTGCTAATATTGGGAAAACGCAGAACAAGGGTTTTGAACTCTCTGTTGATGGGTCGATTATAAATAATGTTAATGGATGGTCATGGGATGCCGGAATTAATATATACGGAAATCGAAATAAATTGGTTCAACTTGCTTCTGGTCAGGACAGAGATGAAGGCAATGCCTGGTTTGTTGGTTACCCGATCGATGTGATTTATGATTATCAGAAAGTAGGTCTTTGGCAAGAAGGTGATCCAAACCTTGATAAATTAGAACCGGGTGGAAATGTAGGTATGATCAAAGTAAAATATATAGGCGGGTATAATGATGATGGTACACCGGTTAGAGCTATCGGACCGGACGACAGGCAAATAATGAGCATGGATCCGGATTTCGAAGGTGGTTTTAACACCCGTGTCGCTTACAAAGGCTTTGATTTGAGCATAGTGGGTGTTTATAAAAGCGGTGGTATCCTAATTAGTACACTTTATTCTTCTGCTGGCTACCTCAATCTAATGAGTGGAAGGAGAAATAACGTGAAAATTGATTATTGGACACCGGAAAATACCGATGCCACCTATCCTAAACCCGGTGGTATTGCCAGTGGAGATAACCCTAAATATGGATCAACTTTGGGCTATTTTGATGCGTCATATATGAAGATTCGCACCATTTCACTTGGCTATAATATTGCAAAAAATAGCTGGATGGAAAAATCCGGTATCAGCAACCTGAGGGTCTATTTTACCGTTCAAAATCCGTTTGTCATGTTTTCACCTTTCTATAATAAAACGGGTCTTGATCCGGAGACAAACTCTTATGGCGATCAAAACTCGGCCGTGTCTGGTTATCAGCACCGTTTGTTAACATTGGGTACGAATACGCCTGCTACCCGAAATTACTTGCTTGGACTTAATTTAACATTTTAAAAAGTATAATGATGAAACAGACATATATAAAAACACTCTTAAGAGCGACTTTATTGGTCATTCTTTTTACTGGCTGTTCCAAAATTCTGGAGGAACAACCCAGGAGCATTTATACACCGGATTTCTTCAAAACAAAATCTGGGTTAATGGGGGGATTGACAGAAATGTATGCACACCTGCGTAATATTTATGGGCAGGCCTATTATTATAATACCTGCGAGACGGGGACCGATGAAGTAACCTATGCACAGAGTGCCGACCAGAATTTTAAGGTAATGGATCTCTCCGGGCAGGGTGACATTACCTCAACTACCAGTCGCGCTGATGCAATATGGGGAACGGCATTTACCAATATCAATACTGCCAGTGGAATAATTGAAAATGCTTCCAGCATACCAGATGTGACAAATGATCTGATAGCGGAGGCAAGACTTTTCAGGGCATTTGATTATTTTTTACTGGTGCAGACTTTTGGAGGAGTACCACTTGATCTTGGGGCAGGGGAACTCAAATTCAATACGAATCCAGTGCGGGAATCTGTACGCAATACGGTCCCTGAGGTATACACAAAGGGTATATTTCCCGATTTTTTAACTGCAGCGAATGACCTGCCGGATAACCCGAGGGTCACCGGCGGTGCAACAAAAACCCTGGCGAGGCTTTTATTGTCAAAAGCATACCTGACGTATGGTTGGTGGCTGCAAAATCCTAAAAACATCCCTACATATCCTGCAACTGACAGAAAAGATCCAGATGGCCACAACGCGCAGTGGTATTTTCAGCAGGCCTATGATATAGCTACGACAGCCATAGAGCATCCGGGCCCATTTGCCTTACAGCCGACATATTATGATGTCAATAATGCAACAAATGACCGGAATAGTGAGATATTATTGTATGCTGACCATACTGAGACGAGTGAGTTTTATAATGGAGGGAGTCTTACTTATGGTAGCGGTGGTGCTCCAGATAACTTTGCAGGCTGGATGATGACCTGGAACTACCCAAATATGACCAGTAGCTCGACGGCAACCGGTTGGACGCCTGTAAATTCTGTTCAGCGAGCTGCTACACAAGCATTAGGTAGACCATGGACCAGAATGGCGCCAACAATTGGCGCTATAGAAAATACCTTTGCTGATAAAATGAATGACTCAAGATATGACGGTACATTTACAACTGTTTACAGAGGTAACTGGGATAATGCGGGTATTAGCGGTTCACTGTATAATGCGAATCATTTAAAAATAAGTCCAGGGGACGCCGTGCTAACCTTCTTAAACGAAAGCCCTGCTACTCCTATTGATTATTCAAATACGACTTATAAGAGCAATATAGGAGTGGGGGTATTACCAGGTCGCGCTGATTATGTTGTAGATCCGAAAGGCATCAGCAGGATTGTCTATCCGGGATTGTGGAAGCTCGGGCCTTATCGTACGGACAATGGTGATGGGCTAGGACAACCCAATGCAGGTAGCACACGTCCATTCAATATTGCTAAATTCTCTGAGCTTTATTTTATAGCAGCTGAGGCTGCTGTAAAAGGCGCCACAACGAAAGCCGGAAAAACCGCACGAGACCTGATTAATGTAATCAGAGCCAGGGCCGGGAAATGGAACTGGGATAATAACGGAAATGTCGCTAAGGTCGAAGACCAAAGCGCCGCGGTGGTTGCGGCTACACCGGCTACGATTACAATTGATTATATTTTGGCAGAACGTTCACGTGAATATTATGGCGAAGGTTACCGTTGGTATGATCTGATCCGTACACAGGAGTGGGGCGATCTGGCCTCTTCCTATAAAATCGGAGGCAGTAATTTTGGAGATCATACTGCAACTGTGGTTACCCGTAATATCCAGCCTTACTTATATCTACGTCCAATTCCTCAAGGAGAATTAGACGCATTACAAATGAGCACAGAAGAAAAGGCTGCCTACCAAAATCCGGGATACGAATAGGATTCTTTGGTTGAGGGCTGACGCTTCTTAAAAGATCAGATAGTTTTAGCAGGTCATTAAATTGAACGCTAAGGCTATCTGATTTTTTCATTTATTTATTGCCTGCAATTGGCGAGCAATTCGTTTCATTAAGTTGGTTCTGGAGCAATTAACTTAAAGAACATGTGTTGAGTTCATTTGAGCCATGGAAAGGACGGCGCGGTCTTATAAGGATAGTTATTATATATGTTCATCAAATTACTTTAGTTATTAGAAGCTTGCACTGGAATTCTATTCATTTATCAATATGAGATGATTGTTAATTTGACAAGTGATAGCAAGTAATGGGAGCTGTTGAATCTTTATTATTAATCATAAAGGAATCACCTAGGTGCCTTCATGCTATAAATAGAACCTGAAATTGTATAAGGAATATACGAGAAGGGCAATATTTAGTTTTAAAAGGAAGTAATTTTTTATATTTCATTTGGTACATAAACTCAATTTTAATTGTCTTTGTATAAAGGAAATCGAGGTAAATAAAATATAATTAATTGCTATTTGGCAGAAGTTTAAGCTTTCTAACTACAATGAGTTGAAATTCAAGATAGAATTTTTCAAAACCAAAGAGAACTACTCCTTTCGCTTTAGCAAATGGTATCATATTTATAAGACACATGTTAAAATAATAAACAGAAAAAGTATGTTTAATTGCAAAGTCTGTCAGTCTTTCATTGCGCTAAAAGATTTCATGAAGCTTTTGATTATTATAATTATCCTACTGTTGCCATTTAAAAAAATCTTCGGACAGGATAATAATGATCAACAACAAAAGGTTGTCGTAGTTGGTCATATTGTGAATGAGAAAAGCGAGCCGGTAGCAGGAGCTAGTATCATTGACAAAGAGGGGACAAATTCTGCGACAACGGATAAAGATGGTAAATTTTCGATCTCGTATACGGGGACTGAAATCGATCTTTTGGTGAAATATATAGGTTATAAAGATAAAGAGGTAGCAGTTGGAGGTGCAAGACGTAATCTTATAATCCGATTAGAACCAACTGATATTGAAATGGATAGTGTTATAGTTGTTGGTTACGGTAAGCAGAATAAGGAAAGCGTTCTCGGGGCAATTACGCAAACTAGTGGGGAAGTTTTACAACATGCTGGTGGTGTTACTAATCTTGGTATGGCATTGACTGGAAACCTTCCAGGCCTGATAACCTCTTCTTCAACTGGTATGCCTGGCGCTGAGGATCCGCAAATTGTAATTCGTGCTGCTACTTCATGGAACAATAGTTCACCTCTTATTTTAGTAGATGGAATTGAGCGGCCAATCAGTCAGATTGATATAGCATCAGTCGCAAGTGTTACTGTGCTTAAGGATGCCTCAGCGACTGCTGTTTTCGGGGTAAAGGGAGCAAATGGAGTAATTTTAATTACAACCAAGCAAGGATTTTTAGGTAGGGCAAAGATCCAGGTCAGGTCGAATGTAACGACAAAAATTGCTTCTAAATTACCGGCGAAATATGATTCTTACGACGCGTTGAAGTTAAAAGATGATGTTATTGCAAGAGAATTAATGTTATCCACCAATGGGTGGTCTACTTATAAACCCGAAGAAATATTAGAAAAGTATCGAAACCCTACCACTGATGAAGAAAGAGACAGGTATCCGAATGTTGACTGGGAAAAGGCCCTGTTTAAAAGCCATGCAATGTCTTATAATACAAGTGTAAATGTGTCAGGTGGTTCGCAGTTTGTAAAATACTTTGCTGCTATGGACTTTGTTAAGGAATGTGATCTTTTTAGAACATTTCAGAATAATAGAGGATATCATTCAGGCTATGGTTATACCCGGGTCAATGTGCGTAGCAATCTGGACTTTAACCTGACAAAGACGACTAAATTTTCGACAAAGCTATTTGGGTCAAACGGTGTTAGGCAGGTTCCCTGGGGTTCGTCGGATGGAGATGGCTCGTATTGGGCTTCAGCTTATAGAACCGCACCAGATGCAATGCAACCAATTTATTCAGATGGAACCTGGGGGTTTTATTCTCCAAGAAATGCAGACGTACCCAATTCTGAATATTATTTGGCAATGTCTGGCGTTGAAAAAAGGACGAACACGCAATTGACGACTGATTTTATTTTGGATCAAGAATTAGGCATGATTACTAAAGGGCTGAACTTTAGGGGCAATTACTCAGTTGATAATACTTTTCAAGAGACAGGAAGAGGAATTAATGATCAATATAATGACGCTCAGCGAAAATGGGTAGATCCGGAGACCGGAACTGTTTTTTATGAAAAACAGATCAACACGGGTACGCAGTTAGACTATTCAGATGGAATTCGTTGGACGGATCAAGCGGGCACCGTAAATACCGGTGGTACCTATCGAAGATTGAATTATTCATTTCAACTTAACTATGCACACAGGTTCGGCGAGCATGATATAACAGCAATGGCTTTAATGTCAAGAGAGAAGTATGCTGGTGGTAGTGAGTTCTATCATTACCGGGAAGATTGGGTGTTTAGAACTACTTATAATTATAAGGCTAAGTATTTTTTTGAAGCAAACGGGGCGTATAACGGCTCCGAAAGGTTCTCATCTGATAACCGCTTCGCCTTCTTTCCTTCCATGGCTGCGGGATGGACAATAAGTAATGAAAAATTCTTCAAGAATTTGAGTTTTTTAAATCTGTTTAAACTTCGCGCCTCCTGGGGGAGAATTGGTGATGACAATGTTACTGGGCGCTTTTTATATCTAGATCAATGGTCTTATGGTGGGAACTCACTTATGGGGACGATACCTGTTAATACACCCTATACCTATTACAGAATTAGTTCGTTAGGTAATCCAAACATCCACTGGGAGACAGCTGAGAAACGCAATTTGGGGATAGATTTTGGATTCCTGAATAATGACATATCGGGAAGTGTAGATATATTTAGCGATCATAGAAATGATATTATCGTTTCAGGAGAAAGCAGAGCTATACCCACCTATTTTGGAACCAAAGCGCCAAGTGCTAATCTAGGGGAGGTGACTAGTAAGGGGTATGAGTTCCAGTTAAAATTAGGGCACACATTTAATAATAAAATCCACGGCTGGGTCAATATGAGTTTAACCCATGCCACAAATAAGGTGATATCTCGTGATGATCCAAAATTGTTACCTGATTATCAGAAGAAGGCCGAGTATGCAATTGGCCAGACAAATTCCTATTTAGATTATGGTTTTATTAAAACTTGGGATGATGTATATGGAAGTACCCAGCGTCTTACTAATAATGATAACAAACTACCTGGCGATTACAATATTATTGATTTTAATGGTGATGGCGTAATTAATACTTATGATCAAGCTCCTTACGAGTATACCGGCACACCTCAAAATACGTACAATGCCACATTTGGCATGGAATGGAAAGGTCTTGATGTAATCATACAATTTTATGGCGTAAATAATGTGACAAGGGAAGTTAATTTTCCAACATTTCATTCAACTTCTGATGTTGCCTATGTTGAGGGCACCTATTGGACCGTGTCAGGAGGAGGAGATATTCCTTACCCAAGGTGGGCAACGACTGTCGGACCGGATGCTGTAGGCACACGTTATTTATATGACGGTTCATATTTACGCTTAAAAAATGCAGAAATTGGATATACATTAGCTGGAAAGTTTATCAATAAAATGGGTATGCAATCCTGTAAAATATATCTCAACGGAGATAATCTCTTACTATGGACGAAAATGCCTGATGATCGAGAATCCAATTTTAGTGGAAGTTCAAGTTTCGGTGCTTATCCGACTGTCAGGAGGTTCAACTTGGGAATTGATATAAATCTGTAAAATTATATATTACATGAAACATTATTTGATAAAACATTTGCTGGTATCTACTTTTCTTTTTTGCCTTTTGAGTTTGACGTCTTGTAAAAAATACTTGGACAAGTCGCCGTTATCCGATATTTCTGATACGGAAGCGTATAAAAATTTCACGAATTTCCAGGGATTTACGGAAGAACTATATAACAGTATTCCTCTAATAACGACACAAGATTATCATAATAACTGGAATTTTGGCGAAGATGAAATGTGGGAGATTGGCGAAACCAGGCTTTTCGCGTATTCGGTTGATCAGGGTAATTATTGGGGCTGGAACACTGATTATTACAGTTGGTTTAAAGCGGGTGGCGATCCTTCTTCACAGAACAGAGGGGATAAGGGACATCTCTGGGGATTATCCTGGTATGCGATAAGAAAGGCGAATATTGGCATTGCAAATCTTGATAAACTTACTGACGCCACTACTGAGGAAAAGAATTTAATAGCAGGTCAACTGTATTTTTTCAGAGGATGGTTTCATTTTATGCTGATGCAATACTGGGGCGGGCTTCCTTATGTTGACATGGTTATACCGTCCGACCAACCAATTCAGTTGCCGCGGCTTAGCTATCAGGAGACAGCCGATAAGGCAGCAGCGGATTTTCAGAAGGCTGCGGATCTGCTACCGGTTGACTGGGATCAGACTGTTGTTGGTAAACAAACCTTGGGAAACAATAACTTTCGTATCAATAAAATAATGGCTTTGGCCTTTTTGGGAAAAGACCTTCTCTGGGCCGGAAGTCCTTTAATGAATAGATCATCTACAGGGAATAGCAATTATAGTGTCGATTATTGCAAAAAAGCAGCTGATGCATTTGCTGCGGCGTTGAAAATTACGGAATCCACAGGACGATATAAATTGGCTGATTTTTCAAATTACTCTCAAATTTTTTACACTTATAATCAAAGTGGGAAATTGCCAGGACTTCAGGAATCTATTTTTATGGAGAATCTGTTAGGCGCCCTTAATCAATGGCGATGGAATCAGGTGAACGATTACCGCCCAATGACAATTGATGGATCTGGTATTAAAGTGAACCCAACGGCCAATTATGTGGATTATTACGGAATGGCCAATGGACTGCCTATTACTGATCCGGCATCGGGCTTTGATCCAAC
>DATJDF010000107.1:0-4805 GCA_035497555.1 Arachidicoccus sp.
CTGACCGTCCGTATCCTCAAACAAAGTTGCATCATTTTGATAGGTCTTTGTCAAAGGCCCCTTTACCAGCTTATATGGTCCCGTGATTTTATCAGATGAAAACAACCAGATACTGTGCGTATTCATTCCTTTTGGATCCGCTTTAGTGACCTTACCGCTATTAACCGTCAACCAGTACTTACTTTGAATAAAATGGATTTCCGGGGCCCAGAATCTTCCATCATAAGGACAATTTTCAGGTAATTTACTGGCATCAATTAACCATGAGTCTAGTTTCCAATGAATTAAATCATCAGAAACCAATAGTTTGACACCTGGATTATGCCCTGTCCAAATTGGCATGGAAGTCCCGGTGCAATACCATTTATTACCCACTTTGATTATATTATAATCTCTGAGCGATAGGGAAGTGTCCCGGGTAATTGGATTGGTATATGCAAACACATGCTTATCACTTTCACGGTGGCTATTTGGACTATGAATTGCATTTTGCGCCAGGCAGGTGCCAAATACTGGCATTAAACCCAACAAAATAAATACACTCCTTTTCATGACCTTATGTTTAAACGCTATTGGGATTGCTTCTTTTCGTATGGGCTTTCAGGCATTTTTAAAAAAATCCTTTCATAGCCGCCATTATCAATAACTATTTTTTCAAATATAACACCCGGATCGAGCGGCCGCAGATGCAAGTTATGCATCCCCGAAATCCTTTTTACAATCGGAACCTTTACTGTAATTTCTATAATCCTTGCCGCAGCTGTCGGAAACATTATATTATAATTGTGATCCCCTGTTAAGTCCTTGTTGAAATTGACAGTAGTCAATGGATTATCGTCAAAACCCAAGGCGACACGCATGCCCTTCCCATTGAAAGGAAGCGTAGCACCAAATATAAGATGACCCTCAACTGTATCAAAGGCATTTCACCGTTGTAGTATTAACTAAAAACAAAAAATCTTTATTGCATTATCAAACTTCAATAACACGGTATCTTTAATGAACATCCATTAATTGGTGCATTGTACGTCCTACAACTACTGACGAATTTTCCACCAATTAAAATTTAATGCTCCCAAGTCGGTGGACAAGCCGGATAACGCCTTATCATGAAATACAAAATATAAATCATGCACCCCTTTAACACCACGCAAATTTCCAGTTACCACTTTCCATCTTCCTGATTCGCCTCCATTTACAATATTTATTTTACCTATACTTTGTCCACCAACCGAATCTATATGTAGTTCCAATTCATAGTTACTATCGCCATTAGATGCAAATTCACCCACAAATTTCTTTGCACCATTTCTAAAATCGACATTTCGAACTTTTATATAATCCTCATCGCTTATGTCGCTGACAAATACCTCCCCATTTTTTTCTTCACCTATCTCTACGCCTCTCTCTTGTGCAATAGTTTCCGCTTCAACTCTTTTAAAGGGATTTAATGTACCGGCGCCCTCCTTAACCCCTTTGGTCATATTAATGCGCGGAAAACTACCATCCGGATTATACTTAAAAGGTTCAACGCAAACAGAACGGGTAAAGCCGCCGCCTCCAGGTAGCGCACCGTTATGATAGAAAAAGTAGCTTTTACCCTTAAATTCAATCACTCCGCAATGATTCGTAAAGCTTCCGCCTTGTACGGTCATGATCGTATCGCGGTAATGCCAGGGGCCGGTCGGAGAATCACTTGTTGAATAGGCTATATGTTCAGGAATACCTCCGGCCGCATATAGCATGTAGTATAATTTGTCCCGCTTATAAAACCACGGACCTTCCTCATATAAGGTGGCTCTAATGGAATCGCCTGTCCGGATGCCAAAGGCAGCATGTGTGAGTTCTACTCTATGAATCGAATCCTTATAGGACACCATATCCGTATTAAGTTTTACGTACCAAAGCCCGGGATTTCCCCAATACAGATATGCCTGTCCATCAGTATCAATATATACGGTTGGATCGATATAGCCATTGCCGGGATCTATAAGTGGTTTACCCAAAGCGTCTTTGAAGGGACCGGTTGGATGATCGGCAACCGCAACGCCGATGGCGGTTCTGCCAGTCGACTTTTCAATAACAGGGACATACCAGTAAAACTTACCGTCCCGTTCAATACACTGTCCCGCCCATGCATTTTTTTTAGCCCAACTGAACGTCTTAAGTGACAAGGGTGTTCCGCGACTGATCCAGTTCACCATGTCAACCGAGGAAAACACTTTCCAATCATTCATCGTAAACCAGTCGGATTTGTCTTCGTCATGTCCGGTATATAAGAACACTGTATCCTTATATACAAACGGAGCCGGATCGGCTGTGTAGCAGGTCTGGATAATCGGGTTTTGAGCCAATGCTCTGCCGACGCAAAATACGGCCAACACCCAAATGCCTATTACACGTTGGTAATTCATATCTATTAACTTTTTGGATCAAATTTGTAGTGCTCTTTTTGAAATAAGACAATAATTATCCAGGAATGGACCAAGTTCACTTGAATATAGTTAAATATAATGTTTAAATGCTGCGCCTAATCCGTCAAGTTTCCAAACTTGCGCATGATAATCCCGGCAATTTTGAACCTTAAACAAATTGACTGCTTATTGAACGTGTGCTTAAATAGTCAAACTTGCATTTCACCATTGTGTATGCTGTAGTACGCCTTATTCATCCTTGGGTTTGCGTACAATTAATGTATTCCCCATGTAAACCACTGTTTTTTTCAGGGGACTAATGGCTATTCCATATCCTTGCGGTTCACTTACCCATACAATGTTGAATACGTGCTTTTTTAAAGCTCCTTCATAATCGCCGATAGACTTTCCGACGGTCAGCTGTCGGTTTTGTTCCTTCCAATTGAATGGTATCAGTTTATACTTTCCATTTTCATAATTGTATCCGTCCAACTCCTCACTGTATAATCTAAAGTGTCCGTCAGCACCTTCGTACACCCATATTTCCAGTGTATCCATTGGCTTTTCCAATGTGTACTGTAAAAACTTCCCCATTGGGATAATTCAGCCTGTCTTTACAAATAAAGGGATTCTACCGAATAAACCAATTGCCTATTGAAATAACAAAGGGGCAAACTTGAACAAATCCATCCTCCATACCGGCCATGTGTGCCCTCCCGGGTATTCAAAATAACTGTGTTTAATATGGAATTCATCCAGTTTATTCAACATTATCCGGCAATTTTTATAAGCAATGTCGCTTTCTCCTCCATCTGCTATCCAGAAGACTTTTAAATCCGAATTTATCTTATCCGCGTTTTTTGTTAGATAATCATATTGTGCACCGGCAACGTCTTTCATCATCGGCATAATCCAACCGGAACTAAACACACCCAAATAAGAGAACACATCAGTATCCTGAATCCCTGTGTAAAGCGTGTGTAACCCACCAAATGACAAGCCTGCCAGTGCCCGACCAGCTGCGTCTTCCCTGACACGATAGCTTTTTTCAACAAGGGGGATCACCGATTGCAACAGTTCTGCTTTAAACAATTTTAATGCGTCCTCAATCGCTTTACCACTGAATCCACCTGTTCCAACATTCGCATCAGGCATCACGACCACCATAGGTTTGGCTTTCTTTTCGGCAATCAGATTATCTAGTATTAAATTGGCTTTACCTTGTCTGGCCCATCCCGTTTCGTCTTCTCCACCGCCGTGCAATATATATAAGACCGGGTATTTTACCGAATCCAGTTCGTTATAACCCGGTGGTGTATAAACATATACCTGCCGCCATGTGTTTGTAATTTTCGAAAAAAAAGGCTGCATAGCAACCTTTCCATGTGGTACGTTTTTTAAACCATAAAAACCATCGCCGGAAAACGGAATCTCTATGCCGCTTGCCATTCGACCCATTCCATAGAATGTCTGGCTTGACGGATCAGCCACGCCGACACCGTCAACAATTAAAGAATAATAATGAAACCCTTCCCCTATAGAATCAGTGACAACCGTCCAAAGGCCGGTTTCATCTTTTTTCATGTCATATTTCTTCCCCAAATCCACCTGAACCGACTTTGCATCCCGCGCTTTAATTTTAAAAACAACTTGCCCGTCCTGTAAAATCTCCGGATACTGCCCATTTCTTATATTAGTTGATGCGGGTAGTCCTACAAGGCTAAACTTATCAAATGTGGATTCATCTACAGGTTTAAATATTAACTGAGAGAATAAATACAGGGAACTTTTCCAAACTTTAAAATCGTGCACCCCAGGCATAATATAATAGATATGCGGCACAGCGTTCGCAACCAGATAGTCATGTGTGCGCCGGCTAAAACCTATAAGACCATCATTATTCCCACAGGAGATCCATAATAATTTCAGATTATCCTTTGCTTTTTGTGGATCCGGCAATAACTCTGCCGGAGTTTTTGTATTAGGCGCGGCCGAAAACGCACCTATCCACGCAAATTTATCCAAATGCCCGAGACCAAAATTCAAAGTCTGGCCTCCCCCCATAGATAGGCCTGCAATAGCACGATGATCTTTATCCGTATAGGCAGGATACCTGGATTCTATATATGGAATTAAATCATTTAATAAATCACCTTCAAAAGTGGCAAAAGCTTTTACTTTATCTGGTGCCATAATATTACCTGTCGCCCTATCATCCTTCATCGCTCTTCCATTAGGCAGTACGACAATCATTGGAGTAAGTTTACCCTTCGCATACAAATTATCCAGTATAACCTGGGGTTGTCCGCCATGCAACCATTCATATTCATCGCCGCCAATGCCATGCAAAAGGTATAGCACCGGATACTTTTTAGCAGTGGTGTAACCTGG
>DATJDF010000108.1:0-3858 GCA_035497555.1 Arachidicoccus sp.
AATTTTGACCGTCATAAGCCGTTATTTAATAACAATATTGGAAAACCACTAGATCTGACTATTTTCCAGTTTTTGTTCACCAACTATATTGATGGCCTAGGGTCATTAGTAGGAAGGATATTTAGCGCAGATTCTTCCAGTAAACGGATATTCTATACGAATAGATTATTATTGGCCTATTTTTTTCAAGCCGCAGGAATTCAAGAAAATTATAACCGTGTTGTATTAGAAGTTCCAGATGTTTCCAAATACATTTTGACAACCGAAAAATTTGAAAAATGGGCTAAAGAGAATTGTTATTGCTTGGAAATGATTGTACCAGGAAGCTGGACTAATGAAAAAATAGATTCATGGATGTTGAAGGAATTCAACCAATGTCTTAACGTTCATATTAGTGTAGAATACCGGGTTGTCCCATGTTGGGTACTAAACAAAGTTGGAGAGAATATGGTCGATCCAAATAAAGAAATTTCGTTGGACTATCAAGGGACTAAAGAGAAACAGTGGATCAACTATAATAACCCTAAATCTTTGAAGGATTCACTAAAAGAATACAAATTTGCCAATCTTAATAGACTAATGACTGCGCTGAATATGCAAAAGGTTGGCCGACCCCTTGTGCCAATTGTTTTGGACGAAACTAGTGATAGCTCCAACATGAATATATCACTTAGACTTAAGAACATCCAGGATTTACCAGCTACCTCAACTGCTTTAAAAAAGTATGGATTTAAACTCGAACCTGCATTACGTAAAATTAAGATGTTGGTGATTCGTGAGTAGAACAGATTAAATCAGGTTCATCATTTCTTCAGGATTAATTATATAGAAATGCGATCAATTAAATCCATAGGATTCAGTTATTTCTTTGTTTAACAGCCCAAATACATATGAAAAAGATTATCATTACCATTCTATTAGTGACGTTGTTTCAGTCTATTTATGCTCAGCAAAAATCGATACATATAACTGGTGTTACTAAAGATGCCAAAACATTTGAAATATTACCAGGTGTTTCTATAACATCTGTCAAATCAAAAATCACAGTTCTCTCTGACGAAGCTGGTAAGTTCGAGATGAAATTACCCTTCCCAGACAGCATTATTGTTGGCCATATCGGGTATGTGGAAAAATGTATGTCCAGCAATGCACTCGTCAAATCGGGAATTATCTACCTAGATAGTTATGAAGATGATCTCGGTGTCGTAGAAGTTAATACCGGCTATCAAATTACTCCAAAGGAAAGGTCGACTGGTTCTTTTGTTCAGATTATTGGTACAAAATATAATGAACAGGTTCGTAGCAATGTCCTGGATGGGCTGGAATATATAGCTAACGGTGTAACGTTCAACAACAAGATCAAAATACCTGGCCAGTTGTCTGTCAGAGGGCTTAGTACTATTGAGGGGCCAAAGGATCCGCTCATTATTATAGACAATTTCCCATATGACGGCGATTTGGCCAATATAAATCCGAATGATGTTAAAAGCATTACCGTTTTAAAAGATGCGGCGGCTGCTTCTATTTGGGGAGCTCGCGCAGGAAACGGTGTTATCGTAATAACAACAAAAAAAGGTAGTTTTAATAGCCGACGAAAAATCGAACTAGTAAGCAACATTACGATAACACCACCGCCAGACCTCTATTATGTCCCCCAGATATCACCCAGTGAATATGTGGATGTTGAAGAATTCCTATTTAGCCAGGGTTATCGTTTTTCCGATACAATTTCCTCTAAGAACCCCCCTTTTTCTCCTGTTTATGAGGTGCTTTTTAAAGAAAGAAATGGAGAGATCACTCATCAGGAAGCCGAGCGTCAGTTAAACCTTTTTCGAAACCATGATGTGCGGGATGATTTAAATAAGTATTTGTATCAGAATGCCGTTCACCAACAATACAATTTATCGATTCAAGGTGGAAGTGATGATATCGCATATTCATTGACCGCTGCGTATGACAAGGATGTCACAAATCTGGATGCAGCAAACGACCGAATCAGTGTGCATTCTGCAAATACCTTCAAGCTGTCTAAAGATCTGCAAATAGACGCAGGTCTAACCTATAGCTATAGAAAATCAAGTACTGGTAAGCCGGCTTGGGGAAGCCTTAATCCTTCGGGATTCAGATTACCACTTTACACGATGCTGATTGATCAAAACAATAAACCATCGCCTCTATATAAAGATTTTAGACAGCCATTTATAGATACGATAGGTGGCGGTTTATTGGAGGACTGGAGGTATTACCCTTTATCGGACTATAAGCATACCCGTTCAGTGGGTAGAAATGTGGATGTTCTGGGAAGTATAGCTGTCAAATATAAGATATTTGGCGGTTTAACCGTCGACGGGAAATATCAGTACGAAAGGGAAATGAATACCAGTCGCACGCTATATGATGAAGAAAGCTATTATGCAAGAAATCTAATCAATTCTTTTGCCCAAATTGACCGGGCCAGTGGTGAGGTAACTTATATTGTTCCTAAGGGGGGTATTTTAGATAATGCGAGTGTAATCTCAGAATCGCACCATGTAAGGTTACAGGCAAGTTATGTATTTGATCACCAAGATCACCAATTAACAGCAATTGCAGGATGGGAACTTAGTCAAAATAGATCTTCTTCATCAAGTTACCGGTCATATGGATTTAATGATAATATTTTCACGACTGTGAACGTAGATTATGCGGATTCTTACCCATTGTATATAAAAGGGGGACATTCTTTTATTCCAGGTGCGCCTTCTTACGATGGATCATTAGATCGTTTTATCTCCCTTTTTGCTAATGCAGCCTATACATATAAGAACAAGTACACGATCTCAGGAAGCGCTAGACGTGATGCATCCAATATGTTTGGTGTGGCTACAAATAATAAATGGACGCCCCTCTGGTCTACAGGTCTGGCGTGGAACCTTTCCAAGGAATCTTTCTATCATTTTGACTTTCTTCCCCATCTTAAAGCTAGAATTACCTATGGTTATAGTGGAAATGTGGATAAAAGCATCGCTGCAGTTACGACAATCAGTTATGCTGGTATTTCTCCCTATACACAAACCCCCACGGCAATTTTTGATAATTTTTATAATCCAGCGCTTCAGTGGGAGCAGACTGGTATGTTGAATATCGGATTGGATTTTATTACTAAAAATGGAATGTTATCCGGTTCGATCGAATACTACCATAAAAATAGTAATAATTTATATGGGCCGTATCTTGTGGATCGATCTGTAGGTTTGGCGACTGAAAGTATTACCAAGAATGTAGCTTCAATGGAAGCAAATGGTTGGGATATTGTACTGAAGTCTAAAAATATCAACAGAATGTTCAAATGGTCAACAGACTTAAATTTGAACTTTTATAAGGATAAAGTTACTGCTTATTATTTGGGAACCCTCCCTGCCAGCTATTACATTAATTATGGTCAAGGAATCACTGGACATGTGGGTTATCCGGTATATTCAATATTTTCATATCCATGGGCCGGGCTTGATCCTCAAACGGGCGATCCTCAAGGCTATCTCAAAGGAGAAGTCAGCACTGATTATAGAACCATAAGTGGAACTGGAACCAGTATATCTGATTTAAAATACAATGGTCCAGCCATGCCACAAATATATGGGTCTATGGGCAATACGCTTAGTTGGAAAAGCTGGTCTCTGATAGCAAGAATAACATATGAGTTTGGATTTAATTTTGTTCGTTCTTCTATCGAATATAACAGCTTAATAAGACTTGATGGAGATAAGGACTATGAAAAGAGATGGCAAAAAACAGGTGATGAATTGCGTACTAATGTCCCTTCATTTGTATATCCAGTAAATAATGCGAGGGGAAGCTTTTACAAAGGCTCCGAAGTCT